>NZ_JAQRFJ010000001.1:0-153762 GCF_028599065.1 Xenorhabdus sp. PR6a
CTCTTATTGTGTCAAGCCTTATTTTTCAGGGCTTTTCACTTTGTCATCCCGACAGGTTTGTGTGTTTGTCGTGACAACGGAAGCGCATTATAGGGAGCCTTCTGATTTAGGCAAGCCTTTTTTGTGATTTTTCGTTTAAATGCTCACAATTTCGCCCAAAAGGTTATTTTTGCCTATTTTTTATCACATTTGGTAGGTCTGACAAGCTATTAACGACCCAATCCGCAGCTTGTTCTGCTTCTTCTGTTACTGGTTTTCCTGTACGAACGAGAATCTTGGTTCCGATTTCCGCTGCCTTGGCTGCCAACATATCTTCTATTTTGTCTCCTACCATATAAGAAGCAGACATATCGATATGTAATGCTTCCTGTGCATCTAACAACATTCCGGGTTGCGGCTTACGGCAGCCACAGCTTTTCTTATATTCTCCATCCTCTGCTTCTGGATGATGCGGGCAATAATAGATGCCATCAAGATCAACACCGCGATCCGCCAGTGACCAATCCATCCATTCTGTTAATTGCATGAACTGATCTTCAGTAAAAATCTTACGGGCAATACCTGACTGATTTGTCACCAACACCAGGGCATAGCCCATTTTTTTCAATTCCAGCATGGCTTCAATGGCACCATCAATAAATTGAAAGTTATCTATCTCATGTACATAGCCATGATCGATGTTAATCGTGCCGTCACGATCTAAAAATACGGCGGGAATACCTTGCGTCACCTGATTACTCCAAGAATGTAATAAGCGGACAGTATCGCATGATTTATTACTGATTGAAAATGCAGCATTTAACTTATTCATTGTTGACTTAGACGTCTAGACGCCTTAACATCCAATTTAATTCGTGACTTGTTGAAAGGTTCTCAAGTCATTCATCTCTACTTCTAATAAGAAAAAAAATGATAAGACTGACTAAGATAAACAAGATATTTCAACAAGGAACGCGCTCGATAAAAGCGCTTTCAGATATCAACCTCCATGTTCCACAGGGGCAAATATATGGCGTCATTGGTTCATCCGGTGCAGGCAAAAGTACCTTAATTCGCTGTGTGAATATGCTTGAACGGCCGACTTCGGGTCAGGTATTAGTGGCCGGGCAGGATCTCACTTCGCTTTCAGAACGTGAACTCACTCGTGCACGTCGCCATATTGGCATGATTTTCCAGCATTTTAATTTACTGTCATCCAGAACAGTCTTTGATAATGTTGCGTTACCTTTGGAACTGAATAACACGCCAAAAGCGGAAATAAAGGCCAAAGTCAACGAATTGCTGGAGTTAGTTGGCCTCGCGGACAAACATGATGCTTATCCTGCCAATTTATCTGGTGGTCAAAAACAGCGTGTTGCTATTGCGCGGGCTTTGGCAAACTCGCCTAAAGTGCTTCTGTGTGACGAAGCCACCAGCGCGTTAGATCCAGCAACAACCCGTTCTATTCTGGAATTATTAAAAGATATTAACCGTCGACTGGGATTGACCATTCTTCTCATTACCCATGAAATGGATGTCGTAAAACGTATCTGTGATCAAGTTGCCGTCATCAGTGGGGGTCAATTGATTGAGCAAGATATTGTGAGCGAAATCTTTTCGCATCCTAAGACACCGGTTGCCCAAGAATTTATCAAATCTACGTTGCATTTGGATATTCCTGAAGATTACTTACAGAAGTTACAACCAGAATCAGCGCCTGATCGCTGTCCATTATTGAAGCTGGAATTCACGGGTAAGTCAGTCGATGCACCGTTAATTTCGATGGCAGTTCGCCGCTTTAATATCGATATCAGCATCTTAAGCTCCCAGATGGACTACGCCGGTGGTGTTAAATTTGGGGTGATGCTGGCTGAATTAGATGGAGAAAGCGATAGCATCAAATCAACAATTGCATTTTTAGAAGAGCATCATGTGAAGGTGGAGGTTCTCGGTTATGTCTGAAGGAATGATTTTATTATTGGCTAAAGGAGTCTGGGAAACTCTCGTCATGACTTTTGTTTCTGGTTTCTTTGGCTTTGTTATTGGATTGCCGGCGGGTGTACTTTTATACGTTACCCGTCCTGGTCAGGTCATTGAAAATAGTACGCTTTATCGCATACTTTCGGCATTGGTCAATATTACACGTTCAATACCTTTTATTATTCTGTTGGTATGGATGATCCCGTTTACCCGCCTGATTGTAGGGACATCAATCGGTTTGCAGGCGGCGATTGTTCCGTTGACCGTGGGAGCGGCGCCATTTATTGCCCGCATGGTGGAAAATGCTTTATTGGAAATTCCGACTGGCTTAATTGAAGCCGCACGTGCAATGGGGGCCACACCGTTCCAGATTGTTAAAAAGATCTTATTGCCAGAAGCATTGCCAAGTTTGATTAATGCCGCAACCATAACGTTAATTACCTTGGTTGGCTATTCGGCAATGGGTGGCGCTGTTGGTGCCGGTGGTTTGGGGCAGATTGGTTATCAATATGGCTATATCGGCTACGATGCGACCGTGATGAATACCGTATTAGCATTATTAGTTGTTTTAGTATTCTTGATTCAGGTAGGCGGTGATCGTTTAGTGAAGATCGTCAATCGTAAATAGATTATTTCAACATAGCAGTACGCAGTAACTTGAGTAAAACAGGTTAAATATCAGTATTCAATAGGGGTGAAATATGTCAGTGAAATTGAAATCCATTGCGGCAATCAGTGCATTATTAGGTACATTAATTCTTGCCGGTTGCGGACAGGAACAACGTGATCCAAACCATATCAAGGTTGGCGTTATTGCAGGACCTGAACTTAAAGTTGCTGAAGTGGCTAAACAAGTGGCTAAAGATAAATATGGCCTTGATGTTGAGCTGACGACATTCAATGATTACGTTCTGCCGAATGAATCATTGAGTAAAGGCGATATTGATGTGAATGTCTTCCAGCATAAGCCTTTCTTAGATCAGCAAGTGAAAGAGCGTAACTATAAATTGGCCATTGTGGGTAACTCTTTCATTTTCCCAATGGCGGCCTACTCCAAAAAAATTAAGTCACTGGATGAATTGCAGGAAGGTTCTCAAATTGCCATCCCTAACGATCCGACTAACCAAGGCCGCGCTTTGCTGTTATTACAAAAACAAGGGCTGATTACGCTGAAAGAAGGTGTCGGCCTGCTACCAACGATTTTGGATATTACCGGCAATCCTAAGCACTTGGATATCGTGCAGTTGGAAGCACCACAATTGCCACGTTCACTGGATGACCAAAAGATTGCTTTCGCGATTATCAATAATACCTACGCAGGGCAGATTGGTTTAACACCTGAACAAGATGGGATCTTTGTTGAAGATAAAGACTCACCTTACGTCAATATTATTGTCAGCCGCGAAGACAATAAGGATGCGGAAAATGTGCAAAAATTTGTGAAAGCGTACCAATCCCCAGAAGTCGAAAAAGAAGCGCATGAAGTCTTCAAGGGTGGAGCAATAAAAGGCTGGTAATCTTTCCTATTTAGTCAATCAAGATTAAACTCATTGGGTGGATATTTTTATATCCACCCATTTTTTCAATACGGGGATTCAACTCAATGCGTGTATTACCTGTCTGTTTCATGGCGCTCTTTATCGCTGGGTGTACATCACTGCCCACTCAATTCGATAAATCAGATAGGCCAGACTCGACGTTGAAACATCAGTCAGCCAAGGAAAACAGAGTGCCCTCTTATGTCCGTCTGTATACCAAGCCAGATGAGCTTTCAAGTTTGACATTTAAAGAGCTGGGGATTGTCGCCGGAGAATCCTGCCGCAGTACGTTGCAAGACTCTCCCGCCAGTATTGCAACTGCACGGCAAAACATGCTGGCAAAAGCCGCTTATCTCAACGCAAATGCCGTTTTACTTCATCAATGTGCCATTTTACCGGGTCAAGGTTGCTACCAAATTGCCATTTGTGAAGGGTCAGCATTACTGACAACCCATAACTAATTCAAATTGTCATTATAAAAAGCACTCATGGCAGATTTTCATTTTACGCAAATAGGCACCATTCATTCTCCTTATAAAGAGAAATTTGCCATTCCCCGTCAACCGGGGTTGGTCGAAGATGGTACAGGGCAACTAGAGTTACTCGCGCCCTACAATCAGGTTGATGCCGTCCGCGGGCTGGAGCAATTCAGTCACTTATGGATTATTTTTGTGTTTCATCAAACTATGAACGATGGCTGGAATCCACTGGTGCGCCCACCCCGTTTGGGGGGAAACGCGAAAATGGGCGTGTTTGCCACCCGTTCAACCTTCCGCCCCAATCCGGTTGGCATGTCGCTGGTGGAATTAAAAGGCATTCAATGCGAGAACAATCGTGTCATTCTGGAACTGGGGAGTTTGGATTTGGTGGAGGGAACACCGGTTATCGACATCAAACCTTACCTGCCCTTTGCCGAATCTCATCCAGAAGCCAAAGCCGGTTTTGCCCAAGCAGCACCCGATGCAAACATGGCAATTAATTTCTCACCACAAGCAGAATGCCAGCTTTTATCCCACCAGGCCAATTACCCTCACTTGAGGCGTTTTATCAGCCAAATATTGGCGCAAGATCCCCGTCCTGCCTACCGTAAAAAAACGCAGGAAAACCGAATATACGCCGCCCACATCCTGGATTTCAACATTCGCTGGCGGGTTTTTAACACGATGACAGAAGTGGTTTCTGTCGAACACCGCTAAAACTCCTTTTGACATAGCAAGCTCACTGGTAGACTAGCGGTTTGTCTTTATTTTCTGGGTTGGGTGGTAATCCCTTACCGCCCAAAAGCAATTTGCTATCCAATGGAAACTTACTATGCGTACTAGCCAATATCTGCTCTCTACTTTAAAAGAGACACCTGCTGATGCAGAGGTAGTCAGTCATAAGCTGATGCTTCGTGCTGGAGTGATCCGTAGACTCGCTTCAGGTCTGTACAACTGGATGCCGACAGGTGTTCGCGTGTTGAGAAAAGTTGAAAACATTGTTCGTGAAGAGATGAATAATGCAGGGGCGATTGAAGTTTCCATGCCAGTAGTTCAGCCAGCAGATTTGTGGCAGGAAAGTGGCCGTTGGGAGCAATATGGTCCAGAATTACTGCGTTTTGTTGATCGTGGAGAACGTCCTTTCGTTTTGGGTCCGACTCATGAAGAAGTTATCACTGATCTGGTTCGTAACGAAGTCACATCATATAAACAGCTTCCACTCAACCTGTTCCAGATCCAGACCAAATTCCGTGATGAAGTTCGTCCACGCTTCGGGGTGATGCGCTCACGTGAATTTATCATGAAAGACGCCTACTCTTTCCACACCAGCCAAGCGTCTTTGCAAGAAACTTACGATAAGATGTACGATGCCTACAGTAAAATCTTTACCCGTATCGGTTTGGATTTCCGCGCAGTTCTGGCAGATACCGGTTCAATCGGTGGCAGTGCGTCTCATGAATTCCAGGTTCTGGCCGCCAGCGGTGAAGACGATATCGTTTTCTCTACCGAGTCTAACTATGCTGCCAATATTGAATTGGCTGAAGCAGTTATGCCATCAGAGGGGCGGGCTGCGCCATCTGAGGAAATGCGTCTGGTCGATACCCCAAATGCCAAAACCATTGCTGAACTGGTCGAACAATTCAATCTGCCCATTGAAAAAACCATCAAGACATTGTTCGTTCATGCCGCAGAAGAGAGCGGACATAAATTAGTTGCCTTGCTGGTACGTGGTGATCATGAATTGAATGAGATCAAAGCAGAAAAATTGGCTTTGGTCGCCAGCCCGTTGAATTTCGCCAGCGAAGAAGAAATCCGTGCCATCGTCAACGCGGGTCCTGGTTCTTTAGGTCCAGTCAATCTGCCTATGCCTGTCATTATTGACCGCAGCGTATCTGTCATGAGTGATTTTGGTGCAGGCGCGAATATTGATGACAAACACTACTTCGGCATTAACTGGGAGCGTGATTTACCTCTTTCAGAAGTGGCTGATATCCGTAATGTCGTTGAAGGTGATACCAGCCCGGACGGTAAAGGAACGCTACTCATCAAGCGTGGTATTGAAGTGGGTCATATCTTCCAATTAGGCACGAAGTACTCTGACGCCCTGAAAGCAACGGTGCAAAATGAAGATGGGCACAATCAAGTTGTCTCGATGGGATGCTACGGTATTGGTGTAACCCGCATCGTTGCCGCCGCCATTGAGCAGAACTTTGATGATCGCGGCATTATCTGGCCGGATGCCATTGCCCCGTTCCAAGTAGCCATTTTGCCAATGAACATGCACAAATCTTACCGGGTGAAAGAAGTTGCTGAGAAATTATACGCAGACTTACGTGCCAACGGCATTGATGCCATTTTCGATGATCGTAAAGAGCGCCCCGGCGTGATGTTTGCTGACATGGAACTTATCGGTGTACCACATACGCTGGTTATCGGTGATCGTAACCTGGATAACGGTGAGATCGAATATAAATGCCGCCGCACAGGTGATAAACAAATGCTGAAACTGGAAGAGATTATTGGTTACCTGAAAGGCCATATTCAACAGGCTTAATCTTGCCTGAAAGCAGCAGATTATTATCTCCCCGCGGCGCGGGGAGATAATAAAGGCATCTTGAAGTACGACGAATATATGTATTATTTCTTGGTATGACAGGAAGCGGCCTTATCAAAACGAATTTTACCTGTTTGGATCACCGCATGATCAAACAACCCATCTTCCATTGAAGGACGAACCGTATAGTAGCCTTCTATTTCCACATAAACCGGGGTTCCGCCTTCCACTCCCGTCGCGCCGTAACCACGTTCTAAATCGATATTTTCAGCAGCATCATAACGCTTTCCAGTGCCACATTCCGTAAAAAGCGCCGAATCGGCAAAATAGCGGTATTCTCCCGCCAGCTTTTTCGGTTTTACTTTATCCAGTTCATAATTGAAGTCTGACTGAATTGGCTCACCGTTGATATCCAGCATAACCACGCTTTCACCTTTCATCAGATAATAAGATTTTTTGCCGTCTTGGTCACTCAAGACAATCTTTTTACCGTTTCTTACCCAATGACCCGTTTCAAAGAACGTATTTTTCTCGCTTTTGGCTTCCAAGTAGGTTTGCCCCAATATATAGGTTCCATCCTCGGCAAGCTGTAAAGTCGTCTCGATACCTGCACAATCCGCGCAAGGCACGACACCACTAAACACTTTCTCGGTTGGCTGGGGCTGCTCCTGAGATATAGGGCTATCCTGTGTTACGGGAGGATTTTGACATCCCACCGCAGTGAATACACCAGCAGCCAACAAAGCAAACAATATTTTTCTATTCATCATTTAATCCAATAAATTCAAAAAGATAATTAATGATTTTCAAATGAAACATAAACCTTATGTAACAAGATTGACGTTACTTTATCGTCTTCCAAAATGCGCAGAGAGAAAAATCAAATAGTATGACTCTATTTCATTGTGTAATGATAAGATACAAGTTTAACTGGCTTCCTGTCGCAGCAAAATTCTCACCGACTGATTCAGTCATCACGGGAGGCTGACTATGCTATAGTCGTAAGTAGCATTTTACGTTCGATTTAGGTTAATCACGGGCGGCACGATAACCGCCACTAACATAGTGGTGAGCAAATATGTCTATAGATAACGAAGAATATCAACCAATTAACTGTGATGATTACGATAACCTTGAGCTAGCCTGCCAACGCCAGCTACATTTGCATCTCCAATTGCGGGATGGTGAAATCTTTGAAGGGAAAGCCAAGGATCTGATTTTAAGAAAGAAAATTGAATATCTTCTTATTGATTCAAATGAAGGAACCCGTGAACTTAGGTTAGATTATATTATCAGTTTCAGCAATCCAGAAATTGGAACGATTATTATTGAGCATTCTTGAATCTGATCGCAAATAACGATGAGCACCTTCCTCCAAAAGTCCTTATATCAATAAGGACTTTTTATATAAAAATAAACCCCTATAAGCCAATTATCAAGCTGCTATAGTGTCCATAGTGGAGGAAAATCTTTTAGTGAACAGATGACCAAGAACCATAGCCAGTACCTGAAGATAAAACCGACGAAATGCCAAATCCAACGAAATTTGCTAATAACGTGCTATTTAGGTCAAAAAACAAGAATATTCCTGAAGTTAAATCCGAAATGTACCAAAAAGAATCTGTATTCGCGCGTAATTTATCAAAATCTTTGGCATAAAGTTTCCCCCAATAGCTTCCTGAACCTGGTGAATCTACAACATTCCCATGCCCAATAAATATAAAACCATTACTCACAGCCAATTCCACATGAGTGTAAAAAACATAACTGGCAATATAAGGCCTTGATTTATAGGCATAACCTTTTTCACCTAAAAGAAATTTTTTGTATATTTCATCAAGTTTGTTTTGCTCTAACTTACCTTGCATTTCTTTAGAAAACACTTTTAGCGCTTGAACTTTAATTTCATTTTCATTAATCGCATCAATCATATTATCCACCTTATTTAAAACAAAGGATATCGATAATGATTTAATCAATGCTCACTTTCTACTTTCAGTTTTCAGATGGCGATAAAATTAAAAGAATTCACAATAACTTTATTATAGGTTAACCGTCCAATTCATATGGTTAATAACTTTAAATTGCGTATCAAAATGATAGAAGTAAATCTTCTCACGCGCGACAGGATTGCAAACTCTCACTTTTATAAAAACTTATTTAAATCCCGAACAAATTTTTAAAGTGAAAAATTAAAACATAGGCATTTAGAAATACGATTAGCTTATATAAAAATATAGTACACTTTGTTATATTTTCAAGATGATAATATAAATTGACTAAATTTTTTAGCGAAAGAAGAGATCACACTGTTTGTAATGTAATCTCCTAAATCAATGAGTTAGCTTTTAAGATTTCGAGTAATGGAGAGAACCCACTCTGCCATTAAGTATGAAGCGTGGTTCTCTGCCACTGCACTGAAATTCCCTCGTCATCAGGCAAACTCTGCCCTTCTTTAGTGATGAAAACGCCCAACGCAGCAATCAATTGTTCATTGTAATAGAGCAAAGGGATTCTCTCCCTAAGCCAAGGCGCAACCCCCAATTCTTGCCACAGTTTTTTACTGTGACGGGAATGTTGCCGTCCCACAATGCTGATATTGCCCTGAACACCAAAACGCACGGTCACTTGCTCATGACGGTTTGGCTTTCTCACTGTCATACTGTTTTCAATCCTGTTTTGAACACCATTTTCAATACGCTTTTCTTTAGCGCAGAGCAGTGTTCCCAATCTATCTGGTAACGTCAATTCCTGCTGTAAATCCCATTCAAGCAGAGATCCCGCCAGATTCTGGTATTGAGGCACCAGCCAAAGTTGCTGCCGATAACGACGAATATCCTGTTGCCCTACTCTAAAGCGAGGTTCTGCATCTTGCCGGGCAAGTGCCACTTCTGACCAAATTCGCTGGAGTTGCTCGCGTGCCGGCATTTTTACCCCACACTGATTAAGCCATCGCCGCAGCAACGCATTCCGTTTGGCTTCAGAACTGTTTTCCAAAGGAGGAATAGCGATTGCACCTTCCGATGTCATCAATGAATGCAAAAATTCTTCCAGCAATTCATCCAGCAATTGTTCTTGTTCCCCACATAAGCTGGCACTACGGGAAACGGCTTGTGGAAAATGGGGCCAACGCTGATTGAGTAACGGCATGATATTCCGGCGCAAAAAATTACGGTCATAGCGATCATCTTGATTACTGTCGTCCTCAACCCATTGTAATTTTTGTGCCTGTGCATAGGCTTCCAATTCTTCTCGACTGATACTGAGTAATGGGCGAATCAATGTCGTTCCCGCAAACGGCATTCTGGATGGCATGGAAGACAATCCAGCCGGACCGCTGCCCCGTTTCAAGGCTAATAAAAACGTTTCTGCCTGATCATCAAGATGTTGTGCCGTCATTAAGACTTCACCTTGCTGTAGCTCATGCTGGAAAGCGTGATAACGCGCATTTCGTGCTGCGGCTTCAATCCCGTGCTGGCGGGTATTAAGCGCGACTTTTTCAGTGCGAAAATCAATCTGCCAGTCAGCACAAACCTGCCGACAGTGTTCAACCCATAAATCCGCCTTTGGGTTTAAACCATGATGAATATGAATTGCCCTTAATGCTATTCGTTCACAGCTCAATTGATGTGCTTGAATGCGCAAACGAACAAGCAAATGCAGTAATACAGAGGAATCCAATCCACCGCTAAATCCGACCAAAATCTTTTTATGCTGACCAATGTGTTCTGCTAACGTAGTAAGCAGAAAATCATAAGAACTTGCCATTATAGAGCCAAACCTTTCCTCTTTATTCGTCAAATCAATCTTCAATCAGATCATCTGTTAATTTATTTTGTTCTGCCGTTTTTCTCTGAGTACTAATACAAAGTAATCCAGAAATGATAACCAGCGCTAACCCGAACACATACGCCGGAACAAACGCATCACCAAAAAACAGGATAATCCACATCATCGACAAAACCGGGGATAAAAACAGGATTGAGGCAATTTTATGAGAATCAGGGGCGTTCATGGCCTTGAACCAAATAATATAAGAAACCCCATTCAGTATGATGCCGTTAAGCAACGTTGGCATCAGAGAATCACCGACAGGGACGTTAATGCTGCTGAAAGCAAACATAAATACGGCGGATACTAAGGTAGAGCAGGTAAATACCCAAAATGTACTAATATAAGGATCAATCGCAAATTGCCTCGATAATACCGACATTAATGCAAAACAAAATGCCCCGCTAAATACCAGCAACAATGCCTGAGGATGTTCTACCGCAATCTCGGTAATATTGCCTTTCGTGAAGGTAATCACAACCGCCATAAAGCCCATTGCAATGCCAATCATCTGCTTGATCGACAATTTTTCTTTAAACAGGAAAAATGACAATCCAATAATCATTAACGGCCAGCTATATTGGATCACCAAAACAGCAACACCATTCTCAATGGAATAGCCATAGTAAAGCAGCAAATAGAAGAAACAATCCAAAGCACCTAAGATCAATACCTTAAGCATAACGGGAACAGGGATGAACAAAAGTTTTTTCCAGCTTCTCCCCATCATCAGCGCGACAACAAATACCGCCAAAACAGACAAAATGTTTGACCAGAATAAATATTGGAAGTGATCCATCTCTTTCTGACCAAAACGCGATATAGAAGGAATAAAGCTCCAGATAAACACACAAGAAAATGCATAAATAAGATACTTATATTTGGCCATAGAAAAACTCAACTTATTTATTTTAAAGCCCAGCCTACAAGGCACCTATTTCATCCCTATAAATAACAAAACAGGTGGAAAGACCAGGGAATTACCGTTCCTCAATACTTTCCACCTGATAAATTTTCCATCTGCTATTCGCGATATTAAAAATATCGCTGTATTATGTGAAAACCACCCTCAATAATAGCCAGCTTCCAGAATTTATTTGCAGATCTTTTTACCTGTAAACCTTTTTACTTGCGAACCTTAGCAGTAACCGTATTGCATTAAGCGCTCATAACGACGGTTAACTAACTCTTCACTATCCAGCTCACTTAACGCAGAAAGATCAGCCAACAATTGAGCTTTCAATGTTTCAGCCGTTTCTTCATAGTTACGGTGTGCACCACCCAAGGGTTCGGCAATAACCGTATCAATCAGATTCAACTCTTTCAGACGTGGCGCGGTATTTCCCATGGCTTCAGCCGCCAATGGTGCTTTTTCAGCGCTTTTCCACAAAATGGAAGCACAGCCTTCAGGCGAGATGGTCGAGAAGGTGCTGTATTGCAACATATTAATTTTATCACCCACACTCAGCGCCAAAGCCCCACCAGAACCCCCTTCGCCAATCACCGTACAGATGACGGGGACAGAAAGACGCGACATTTCACGCAGGTTACGGGCAATCGCTTCTGACTGACCCCGCTCTTCTGCACCGACACCCGGATATGCGCCGGGGGTATCAATGAAGGTAATGATTGGCAATTTGAAACGCTCAGCCATTTCCATCAATCTCAACGCTTTGCGATAACCTTCCGGTGATGGCATGCCAAAGTTGCGGCGGATCTTTTCTTTCGTTTCACGCCCTTTCTGGTGGCCAATCACCATCACTGGACGACCCTCAATACGCGCCAATCCGCCCACGATGGCTTTGTCATCAGCATAGGCACGATCACCCGCTAATTCTTCAAAGTCAGTAAAAATGAGCTTAATATAATCCAGCGTATAGGGACGCAGTGGATGACGCGATAGCTGGGAAATTTGCCATGCCCCTAAATCAGCGAAAATTTTGCGGGTCAGCTCCAGGCTTTTTTCCCGCAGACGCTGGACTTCTTCATCCAGATTGATATCTAGCTTTTCATCTTGACGGCTAACTGCGGTGAGCGAATCGATTTTCGCTTCCAACTCGGCAATCGGCTGTTCAAAATCCAGAAAATTCAGACTCATAACGTTCCTATTCTAGTCAAATTCTAATTCTACCTGCTCATTACCCAGCAGAGTTCGCAGATCGGTCAAAAGGGTGTCTGTTGGCGTTATCCGCCAGGTTGCACCGAATCGTAAACGGGCGCGGGCATCTACCCGCTGATAATAAAGATGAACCGGCATCGTTCCTGAACGGTGTGGCTCCAATGCACCACGCAGACGGTTCAATAATTGCTCATCAATTTGCCTGTCTGATAACGAGATAGCAAGCCCACGGGCAAATTTTTCACGGGCTTCACTGATATCCATTAATTCACGCACTGTCATTTTAAGCCCACCGCTAAAGTCATCAAAGCTGACTTGCCCGGTGGCAATCAAAATCTTGTCCTGTTCCAATAAATGCTGATACCTTTCCAACGCATCAGAAAACAGCATGATCTCCAGACGCCCTGAACGATCGTCCAATGTGCTGATCCCGATCCGGTTTCCCCGTTTGGTCGTCACGATTTTGGACGCTAGCACCAAACCTACCACAGTTGTGACTTGACCACGAGGTGTCGGGTTCACATCTTTTAGACGCAATCCATTGGTATATCGTTCAATCTCTTTTAAATAACCCGTGATCGGGTGGCCGGTTAAATACAAGCCCAGTGTTTCCCGCTCACCATCCAAGACCACCTGATCCGGCCATTTTGGCGTACTGGCATAGGAACGCTCAACCTGTTCAGGCTCTTCAGCCAACACACCAAACATATCCGTTTGACCCGTTGCTTCCGCTTTGGCATGTTGATCCGCGGCTTTCAGTGCCCCTTCCAGAGAGGACATCAGTGCCGCACGGTGTGGCCCCAGCCGGTCAAAGGCTCCGGACATAATCAGCTTTTCCATTACCCGGCGGTTGATTTTTTTAATATCAACACGGGCGCACAGGTCGAACAGCTCCTTAAAGTGACCTTCTTTCTGTCGGGCTTCGAGCATCGCTTCAATCGGCCCTTCCCCCACACCTTTAATCGCACCGATACCGTAAACGATTTCTCCGTCATCATTGACGTGGAAATGATATAAACCGCTATTGATATCCGGGGGCAACACTTTCAGCCCCATGCGCCAGCACTCATCCACCAGCCCAACGACTTTTTCGGTGTTATCCATATCCGCGGTCATCACAGCAGCCATAAATTCTGCCGGATAGTGCGCTTTCAGCCATAACGTCTGATAAGAAACCAGTGCATAAGCGGCGGAGTGCGATTTGTTAAAGCCATAACCCGCGAATTTCTCCACCAAATCGAAGATCTTCATGGCGAGTTCGCCACCAACGCCCTGTTTTATCGCCCCTTCTTCAAAGACTGACCGCTGTTTAGCCATCTCCTCGGGTTTTTTCTTACCCATGGCACGACGCAGCATATCTGCCCCGCCAAGGGTATAACCTGCCAGAACCTGTGCAATCTGCATCACCTGTTCCTGATACAGAATGATACCGTAAGTCGGCTCCAATACGGGTTTCAAGGATTCATGCTGCCATTCAACGTCAGGGTAAGAGAGCTCTTCCCGCCCATGTTTACGGTCGATAAAGTTATCTACCATGCCGGATTGCAACGGCCCCGGACGGAACAGTGCCACCAATGCGATCATGTCTTCAAAACAGTCGGGACGCAGGCGTTTGATCAAGTCCTTCATCCCGCGGGATTCAAGCTGGAACACGGCCGTCGTTTCAGAGCGTTGCAGCATATCGAAACTTTTCTGGTCATCCAGCGGAATAGCCGCGATATCAATCGGCTCCAGCCCTTTTTTGGCACGACGGGCATTCACCATCTCAAGTGCCCAGTTGATAATGGTCAGGGTTCTCAGGCCAAGGAAGTCAAACTTAACCAGACCGGCATATTCCACATCGTTTTTGTCAAACTGGGTAACCGGGTTTTGCCCTTCTGGATCACAGTAAATCGGGGCAAAGTCCGTAATCCTGGTGGGTGCAATCACCACACCCCCCGCATGCTTACCAGCGTTACGCGTGACACCTTCCAGCTTACGCGCCATATCTATCAGCGCCTTAACCTCTTCATCCGCCTCGTAAATTTCAGGTAGCTGTGGCTCGGCGGCAAAGGCTTTTTCCAGCGTCATGCCAGGATCAGGAGGTACTAATTTTGATATTCGATCAACAAACCCATAAGGGTGCCCAAGCACGCGCCCAACATCACGGATAACCGCTTTCGCCGCCATCGTACCAAACGTGATAATCTGCGATACGGCATCCCGCCCGTACATCTCGGCAACGTGATCGATAACCTGATCACGTTTTTCCATACAGAAATCGACGTCAAAATCAGGCATGGAAACACGTTCAGGATTCAGGAAACGTTCAAACAGCAGATCGAACTCCAGCGGATCGAGATCGGTAATGTTTAATGCATAAGCCACAAGGGAACCAGCACCAGAGCCTCGCCCTGGACCAACGGGAACACCGTTGTCTTTCGACCACTGGATAAATTCCATCACGATCAGGAAGTACCCCGGGAACCCCATTTGGTTGATAACATCCAGCTCAATATCAAGACGTTCATCATAGGCTGAACGTTTCTGCACCCTGATTTCCGGCTCGGGATAGAGAAACGCCAGACGCTCCTCCAGCCCTTGTTTGGATTTTTCAACGAGAAAATCTTCCGTGCTCATTTCTCCTGTCGGGAACTGCGGCAGGAAATACTCACCGAGACGGATGGTGACATTACAGCGTTTAGCAATTTCTACGCTATTTTGTAGCGCTTCAGGAATGTCTGAGAAAAGCTCGCACATCTCCTGTTCACTGCGCAGATATTGCTGAGGGCTGTAATTTTTAGGCCTTTTCGGATCAGACAGCGTATAACCATCATGGATAGCCACCCGAATCTCGTGGGCGTCGAAATCTTCGCTTTCCAGAAAGCAGACATCATTAGTGGCCACAACGGGAAGATTTTTTTCTACTGCCAGTGCCACCGCCGCATGAAGATAATTTTCTTCATCCAGACGCCCGGTACGGATCAACTCAAGGTAATAGCTGTCAGGGAAATGTTCCTGATAAAAATTGAGACATTGTTCCACCATCACACGGTTGCCACGCAACAGGAATTTACCCACATCGCCCATGCGCCCGCCTGACAGTAGGATCAGACCTGTTTTATATTTTACCAGCCATTCCCGCTTGATGGTGGGGCCAATCGCACCGTACCCTTTTTGGTAAGCCTCTGAGATCAGCAAGGTCAGGTTTTGATAACCTTCATTATTGCGAGCCAGGATTGTCAGATGGGCATATTCATCCCCCAACAAATCGTTTTCCACATAAAAATCTGCCCCAATAATGGGCTTAATACCGGCACCGTGGGCACTGCCATAGAATTTCACCAATCCACATAAGTTGGTAAAATCCGTGATCGCCAAAGCCGGCATGCCCAATTTGGCGACTTTTTTCACCAACGGGCCAGTCTTGGCCAAGCCATCAATCATTGAATAATCGCTGTGAACACGTAAGTGTACAAAACGTGGTTCTGTCATAATCTGTCCAGATTTTTATCCAAGACCTAGCGCCCGTTTGACTGGCGCAAAACTTTTACGATGATGCTCCGTCGCGCCCAGAGAGGCCAGTTTTTCCAGATGCAGGGCGGTAGGGTAACCTTTATGTTGCGCAAAGCCGTAGTCAGGGAACTGTTTATCCAGTTCGGCCATTTCTCTGTCCCGTGTCACTTTGGCAAGGATGGAAGCCGCACTGATTTCTGCAACCAGACTATCACCCTTCACAACCGCTTGGGCTGGCATGGTTAATGCCGGGCAACGATTGCCATCGATCAAAACATAATCTGGCGTGACGGCCAACCCTTCAACGGCTCTCTGCATCGCCAGCATGGTGGCATGGAGAATGTTGAGCTGATCGATTTCTTCCGGCTCTGCACGACCAAGACTCCAGCACAAGGCTTTCTCTTTTATTTCCACATATAACGCTTCACGGCGTTTTTCCGTGAGTTTTTTCGAATCCGCTAAGCCGGCAATCGGTTTCGCCGGATCAAGAATAACGGCCGCCGTGACGACAGCTCCGACTAACGGGCCACGCCCAACTTCGTCAACACCAGCAATCAAATTCGCCTGTGGATAAACAAAATCCATTATCTTCTCGCTAATTCCAGAACGGCTTGCGCAGCCTGTTCATCGGCATCACAGCGAATGCGTTCATGCAAATGCAAAAACGTCTGTTTTAACGCTTCCACATCTGCGCCACCTTGCAAAAGAGGTAACAGCGCCTCTGACAATGCTTTAGGCGTGCATTCATCCTGTAGTAATTCTTTAACTAATTCTTTGCCTGCCAGCAGGTTGGGCAAGGAAACATAAGGGGTTTTCACCAAGCGCTTTGCCAAGTAGAATGTAAAAGGTTTCATTCGATAGCCCACCACCATTGGGCATTTGGCCAGCATACACTCCAGCGCTGCCGTACCGGAGGCAAGTAAAGTGGCATCGCTGGCAATCATGGCTTCACGCGCTTTCCCCTCCAGTAAATGGAGCTGCAAATCCGGTGCTGTCTCGTTTTTAATGCGCTGAAACTGCTCACGCCGCTTGGCATTAACCAAAGGAACCAATACATGCAGATCGGGGAATTTCTCCCGCAATAATTGGGCGGTTTTTAAAAAATCAGCACTGAGCATCTCGACTTCAGCATGGCGGCTACCGGGCAAGATTGCCAGACAGTGAGCGGTTAGTGGAATATCCAACCTATTTCTGGCGGTGGCTTTGTCGGTTTGCAAAGGCATGGCATCTGCCATTGTGTGCCCAATAAACCGGCATGGCACGTTAAACCGATCGTAGAAGGCTTTTTCAAAGGGTAAAAAGGCCAATACCAGATCTGTTGACCGCCCAATTTTAAACACGCGTTTCTGGCGCCACGCCCATACGGATGGGCTAACGTAATGGATCGTTTTAATTCCCCGCTGCTTAAGCCGACCTTCCAGGGTAATGTTAAAGTCAGGCGCATCAATGCCAATAAACACATCAGGCTTCAATGCGGTAAAACGCGCGGTTAAATCCTTGCGTATTTTCAGCAAACGAGGCAAACGACCCAGAACTTCAACGATCCCCATGACGGCCAGTTCTTCCATCTCATACCAGACTTCACAACCTTCGGCCTGCATAAGGGGGCCGGCAACACCTACAAAGCGGGCATGCGGAATTTTTGCTTTCAATGCGCGAATCAGCCCTGCCCCAAGAATATCACCGGATGTTTCTCCGGCGACCAAACCAATTGTCAGTGGGCGCTGATTATCAACAGAAGACAAGGTAGCCAAAGGAGTATCCTTCATCTACTTAACGAATAATGCCACGGCTGGATTTTGCGGAATTTTCCAGAAAATCGCTGAATATTTTCACATGCGGGTTAGTTTCCGATTGAAGACCAATGTCTTGTCTGGCTTCGTCTAACGTTTTTCCGCTGCGATAAAGCGTCTTATAGGCGTGACGAATGGCATGCAGCGATTCTTTGTCAAACCCACGACGTTTTAGGCCTTCAATATTCAATCCGAAAGGTGTTGCATGGTTTCCTTGTGCGATGATGTAAGGAGGAACATCCTGAGCAACGCCGGAACAACCACCGACCATCACGTGGGAACCAATTTGGCAGAATTGATGCACCGCCGTCATTCCACCGATAATGACATAATCGCCCAGAATAACATGCCCGCCCAATGTGCCATTGTTCGCAATAATACAACGATCACCCACAATGCAGTCATGGGCGATATGGACGTTGATCATCAGCAAATTATCACTGCCAATTCTGGTCACCCCGCCACCCTGAACCGTGCCTCTGTGGATAGAAACACTTTCACGAATACGGTTACGGTCACCAATTTCAACGCGAGTGGGTTCACCTTGATATTTGAGATCCTGATTTATCTCACCGATGGAGGCGAATTGATAAATCTGGTTATCACGACCAATCTTGGTTATCCCATTAACCACAACATGGGATTTCAATTCAGTCCCTTCACCAATCTCAACGTGAGCACCGATATAACAAAATGGGCCAATGCGGACATTGGCGCCAATAACAGCACCCTCTTCAACAATGGAAGAGGGATGAATAACAGCGGTTTGATCAATCATGGATTAGGCCTCACGACGGCGAGCACACATCATTTCAGCTTCGCAAGCCACTTCTCCATCGACTTTCGCTACGCCCCTGAAACGCGCAACACCGCGACGTTCTTTAATAAATTCGACTTCCATGATCATTTGATCACCCGGCAGAACCGGACGCTTGAAGCGAGCGCCGTCAATTGCTGCAAAGTAATACAATTCACCCGGCTCCAGTGATCCCACACTTTTAAACGCCAGAATGCCGGTAGCCTGAGCCATTGCCTCAAGGATTAAGACACCGGGAAAAATAGGTTTACCCGGGAAGTGCCCCTGAAAGAATGGTTCATTAAATGATACATTCTTGACTGCGCGCAGAAATTTACCTTCTTCAAAATCTAAAACGCGATCTACCAACAAAAATGGGTAGCGGTGAGGCAGTAAATCTAAAATCTCTTCAATTTGCAGAGTATGATTATCACTCATCTAAATACTCTTCCTGTCATATAAGGATCATAATACTAACGACACGGCCTGCGTTAACTCTAAATTCAGAGTTATCAGGCAGGCCGCAAAAATCAAAAGCACAACCAAAAATGCTAATTAAAAACGTTTAATCAAAAATGTCTATCCAGGATGCGGGGATGATTACTCGTTTTCACCTTCCAGTTGACGCTCAACTGACTTCAACCGCTTATTCATTTCATTGATGTTCATGACCAGAGCGGCAGTCTTACGCCAAACTTTGTTTGGTTGTAACGGGATACCCGATGAGTATACACCAGGCTCTGTAATGGGGCGTATCACCATACTCATGCCCGTGATAGTCACTTTATCACAGATTTCCATGTGCCCATTAATGACACTGGCTCCGCCAATCATACAGTAACGGCCGATTTTCAAACTCCCTGCCATGATGACACCTCCCGCCACTGCGGTGTTGTCTCCAATCGTCACGTTGTGAGCGATCTGGCACTGGTTGTCTATGATAACACCATTACCGATGACAGTGTTATCTAACGCGCCGCGATCAATGGTCGTGCAAGCACCGATTTCAACGCGATCCCCGATAATGACTGTGCCTAACTGGGGAATTTTAACCCAATTCCCGCGCTCGTTGGCATAACCAAAACCATCAGAACCTATAACAGTTCCTGATTGGATCAAGCACGACTTGCCCATTTCAACATGATGGTATACCGAGACATTGGCCCAAAGGCGGGTTCCGGCACCAATTCGCGCATTTTTGCCAACAAAGCAACCTGCACCCACGATCACATTATCACCCAGCACAACGCCGGATTCGATAACCGCATTGGCACCAACCGCCACATTTTCACCCAGCACGGCCTCAGGGGAGATCACAGCTGATGGGTGGATATCTTGTGCAGGTTTCGGGGTCGTATCCATCATTTGCGCCATGCGTGCATAAGCAAGGTACGGATCATTAACCACCAACGCCGCAACCTTGCAGTGAGGGAGGTCGGCTTCACGCAGCACAACAGCAGCAGCCTGACAGGCCGCCAGTTTGTCAGTATAACGACTATCGGATAAAAATGTAATTTGCTCGTTATTCGCTGAATGCATCGGCGCAATACCGGTGATGGCAATATCGCCATCACCATGCAATTGCGCATTCAACTGCTGAGCGAGATCAGCTAATCGAATTGAAACCATCTACTTACTTAACCTGTTTCAGTACTTCTGCGGTGATATCTTTACTCGATGCAGAATACACGGCGGTATTCGCATCCAGAACAAGATCATAACCTTCTTTGCCTGCAACCACTTTCACTGCATCCTGAATGCGGTTCAGGATCTTATTGCGTTCTTCCATCTGACGACGACGGTTGTCGTTTTCAAAGTTCTGTGCTTTCTGGGCAAAATCATCACGTTTTGCCATGACTTCTTTTTCCAATTTTTCACGTTCACTGGCTTTCATCGTTGAGCCATCACGCTGTAGTTTCTGGATTTTGGTTTGTAACTCAGATTCCATACGCTGTAATTCAGTTGCGCGGCCTTTGAACTCGTTTTCCAACTGTTTTGCCACAGCTTCACGGGCCGGTAACTGTTGGAAAACTTCAGCAACGTTCACTAAAGCAATTTTATCTGCCGCCTGCGCACCCGCAGAGAACGCTAATGCCATACCCAAACTTGCTGCACACAATATTTTCTTCACTATAAACTCCTTTGACCTACGCTATTTTACCTATCTAATAATAGGGCGATTTTCACCAAAAATAGTTAATAATTACCAAACCCCGCCAATATTGAACTGGAACTGCTCCGCTCTATCACCCGCATATTCCTTAATTGGCTTCGCATAAGAGAAGCTCAGTGGCCCTAACGGCGATATCCATTGCAGAGAAATCCCTGCCGAAACACGGATGTTATTTGGCTTACTGTAGTCTGGCAACCCGGAGTCAGTCTTATTCCAATTGGTATCCCACACCGTTCCCGCATCAACAAATAGCGACGTTCTCAGGGAGTTGGCATATTTAGCATCCAAGAACGGGGTAGGGGTAATCAGTTCGAAACTGGCAACCGCTGTCGCGTTACCACCCACCGCATCACGGGATGGGCTATATTTATCTTTATCAGTTACATCTAAATAAACCGCTTTCGGGCCAATATTATTCGAACGGAAGCCGCGAACGCTGTTGGAACCACCGGCATAGAAGTTTTCATAGAATGGCATCTCCTTGCCACCAAACCCGCCGCCATATCCCAGGCGTGTGCGCCCCATCAGCACCCATGCGTGATCATCATCCAGTGGATAATAACCGGACATGTTCCAAGTGACTTTATAGAACTGGTTATCTGAGCCAGGAATAGTCACTTTCGTATCCAGAGAGGATTTCAGGCCAGAAGTGGGGAAGAAGCCACGGTCAAGATTGTTGTAAACCCACCCCATTGTGACTGAGAAGTCATTGGTATCAAACTTCGCCTTATCTTTGAAGTTTGGATGGTTACCCATTTTATTCAAATAACGCCACATCGCGACTTGTGGTCGCATGTTAGACAGAGAGTTATGGATATAACCCAGTCTCAGCGACAGACCGTTATTTTCATTCACCGGGAAACCGATGGTGCCCTCAGTACCGTAGGCTTTATTGGTATAATTCGACAGATCAGCATCATCGGCGCGGAAATCGTTATAGAACACACGCCCACCCAAACTGACACCATCAACGGTAAAGTAAGGGTTAGTCATGGAGATATCCGCCGACGTTGAATAGTTATTTTTACTGGCGTTAATACTCACGGAGTTCCCGGTTCCCAGCCAGTTGGCTTGTTGGAGACCCACCTGGAAACCCATACCACTCTCAGTACCGAAACTCACCCCAAAGTTCATAG
The DNA here is from genome assembly GCF_028599065.1 of Xenorhabdus sp. PR6a. Classification (NCBI taxonomy): domain Bacteria; kingdom Pseudomonadati; phylum Pseudomonadota; class Gammaproteobacteria; order Enterobacterales; family Morganellaceae; genus Xenorhabdus; species Xenorhabdus sp. PR6a. Next base: position 21,874 of record NZ_JAQRFJ010000001.1, read on the forward strand.
AACCCGTATTGCGTTCTTTGACCTTGTAAACGATATCCACTTGATCTGGACTGCCGGGTACACGTTCAGTTTCTACATCAACTGAGTCAAAATACCCCAATCGATTTAGGCGTTCTTTACCCTGTTCAACCAAATCACTTCCCAGCCATGAGCCTTCCATCTGACGCATTTCACGGCGCAATACGGAATCTTTACTCACATCGTTGCCGGAAAAACGAATTTTACGCACGTAGAAGCGATTGCCGGCATCCACATTCACCAGCAGCTTAACCGTCTTATCGGTGTCGTTGATTTCAGGTTGGGTCATGACGCGAGGATAAGCATAACCGTGGCGACCAAGCAGATTTTTGATCGCAGTTTCCATCTTGGTCACTTCGGCACCGTTATACAGCGAGCCGGGTTCGATTTTCGTCAATTCCCCGATTTGGGACTGATAACCCGCCAAATTACCATTCAAATCAACACCAGCGATTTTGTATTGATCGCCTTCGGTGATATTAACCGTGATATAAATACCTTTCTTGTCTGGCGTCAGGTTAACTTGGGTCGAATCAATATTGAAACGGGCATAGCCTCGGTCCAGATAGAAACTGCGCAAGGTTTCAAGGTCACCAGCCAATTTTTGTTTCTGGTATTTCTGGTCGGCCGTCATGTTCCACCAAGGCACATCATCCCTGAGTTGGAAATGGTTAAGCAGCTCATCGGTTGAGAAAGCTTTATTGCCAACAATATTAATTTGTTGGATCTTGGCAGAAACCCCTTCAGAGAAAACGAGCTTCAAATCAACACGGTTACGGGGCAGTGGTGTGACAACCGCTTTTACGGTTGCGTTGTATTTACCCACACTGTAGTAGAAATCTTCCAGCCCTTTCTCAATGCTGGACAGCATGGTGCGGTCAAGGGCTTCACCAACCCGAACACGAGAGGCCTCAAGATTTTGCTTGAGCATGTCATCTTTCACTGACTTATTGCCGGTGAAAGTAATGCTGGCGATGGTTGGCCGTTCCTTTACTTGAACAACCAGTGAATTGCCGTCACGTAAGACACGAACATCTTCAAAGTTTCCCGTTGCAAACAATGAATGAATCGCGCGGCTAATATCTTCATCACTAACCGTATCACCTACCCGAACCGGCATGTTCAGTAATGCTGCACCAACGGTGACGCGTTGAAGACCCTCAAAGTGAATGTCCCGAACCACGAATCCGTCTGAACTGTATGCAGTGGCGCTGCCGAACAGCAGCGACGCTATGAGCAACTTTTTCATCGCCATCGTTGTTATGCGTTTTCCTAACTGGTCCCCCACTTTAAAAGCGGGAGAAATCATTGAAAAGTGCAAGCCCCATTAATAACACCAGTAATATAGCACCAATGCGATAACTGAAGTCTTGTACACGCTCGGAGACCGGCCCTCCCTTGATCTTTTCGATCGCAAGGAAAAGCAAGTGTCCACCATCTAGTACAGGTAATGGGAACAAATTAATGATCCCAAGGTTGACGCTAATTAGCGCCAAAAACATTAAATAATACACCAAGCCAGAATCCGCCGATACTCCAGCGCCTTTGGCAATGGAAATCGGGCCGCTCAGGTTATTAAGTTTTACATCGCCCACAATCAATTTGCCGATCATATTGACCGTCAGCTTCATTAATTGCCAAGTCTTGTCTCCTGCCTCATAAATGGCAGAAAAAGGTCCATATTGCTGAATAACCTTGTATTCATCCGCCAATGGAATGATTTTCAGTTCGACGCCAGCAAATCCCTCCTCACGGCCATTGGATACCTTTTTGACTTCGGGGGTCAGAGACAGGGAAATCATTCCGCCTGCTCTCGCAACGTCCAATTTTAGAGGAATATTCGGATTATTCCTGACAAAAGATGAAAAAGTGTGCCATACATCGACATCTTGACCATTGACTTTAACGATCCGATCCCCACTTTGTAAACCCGCTTTTTCAGCGGCTGAAGCAGGATAAACTTTTTCCACTTGTGAACTCAGCCGTGGGACAACCGGCATAATGCCTAAAGACAGCAAAACATCCTGCCTGGCGGGATCGAAGGTCCATTGACGCAAATCCAGTGTTTTTTGCACACGGTTTTCTTGAACATCATCAAACGCGTTCAGGGGTAAGACATCCACTGATACGGATGTTGCACCGACTTTGCCGACCATAGCAAGGCGTACTGAGTTCCAGTCAGAAGTTTCGATACCATTAACGGCTTTTAGTTCCATTCCGGGCAAAATATTTGCCTGCGCAGCGATAGAATTTGGCTTAATATCCAACACGACCGGGCGCACGGATGGCACGCCAATCACAAAAACCAGCCAATAAGCGAACACCGCCAGAATGAAATTTGCGATTGGCCCAGCGCTGACAACGGCCGCGCGCTGGCCAATAGTCTTGTTATTGAATGCCATATGACGACGTTCGGCAGCAACTTCCCCTACCCGCTCGTCGAGCATTTTGACATATCCCCCCAAGGGGATAAGGGCGATAACGTATTCGGTTCCCTGTTTATCTGTCCGACGCCAAAGCACTTTACCAAATCCGATGGAAAAGCGTTCAACGTAGATACCACACCGTCTGGCAACCCAAAAGTGACCAAACTCATGTACTGTGATGAGAACACCCAAAGCAACAATAAATGCAGCCAGATTCCAGAGAATATCCATGACGTACCTTCAGAGAGTAAATCCAGAAGAAATCAGCATAACCAGCCCGGCAAACACCGGAACTGCCGCAGTCAGACTATCAACCCTATCCATGACACCGCCGTGCCCTGGAATCAATTGACTACTGTCTTTGATCCCAGATTCCCGCTTGAACATACTTTCAGCCAAATCACCAAAGACTGAGGCAATCACCACCACCGCAGAAATCAGCAACAGATGTTCTGGCATGGCGGGGACAGGAGCAAATTTACTGAACAGCCACGAAATCAGCGCGGCTGTTAATAACCCGCCGACCAGTCCTTCAAGCGTTTTGCCGGGGGAAACTTTGGGCGCCATTTTATGCCTTCCCAGGGTACGGCCAAAAATATAAGCGCCTGAATCAGCCGCCCATACCAACAGCATGACGTACAACAGCCACCATGCGCCATCATAGGGATTATTTTCATAGCCCTGGGTACGCAGCACCATCATTCCACAATAAAATGGCACGATAGTCAGCACCCCGAATAGCAGACGCAAGACAACTGATGATTTCCAGACGGAAGCAGAAGCCGGATAAGTCACCACCAATAAAATTGCGGCTACCCACCACAGCATACCCGCCCATAATAGATAGACAATTTGTGGTTTATCAATGAGATGAGAAAAATCCGCTAAAGAATATTGCAAGGCCAATAACCCGACCGCACATAACACAGCCAGCGTAATACGTTTAGCCTGAGTGAAGAGACCTGCAAATTGCCCCCATTCCCATGCAGCCAGTGCTGAAACAGCAATGACAACCAGCCCAAACCCAGATGGAGGGAGGAAAAACAGCGCTACAATAACAAGTGGAATCAATATCAACGTAGTTAAAAGACGGTACTTCAGCAAGTTCTCCTCCTATGATCCCACTTTGGCATCGTCTGGTATTGTTCCGCCAAATCGGCGTTCTCGTTTGGCAAAGGCATTAATCGCACCTTCAAAAACAGTTTCATTAAAATCAGGCCAAAGTATATCGGTAAAATACAATTCTGCATAAGCGATCTGCCATAACAGAAAATTACTGATACGATGTTCGCCTCCCGTCCTAATCACCAGATCGACTTCGGGCTGCTGACTTAAATTGATGAAGTTATCAACTGTCGCTTCGGTAATCTCTTCGGGAGTCAATTCATCGGCTTTAATCTTTTCAGCAATCTGTTTAAAACTCTGAATCAAATCCCAACGACCACCATAGTTAGCCGCAATATTAAGGTGCAATCCGGTATTGCCTGCTGTCAATTCCACTGAACGGCGAATACGTTCCTGCAACCGTGAACTGAAACGGCTGATATCACCAATAACAGACAATTTCACATTGTGTTTATGCAGGCTTTTGACTTCATGATCGAGAGCAAAAACAAACAGCTCCATCAATGAACTGACTTCCTGCTGTGGGCGATTCCAGTTTTCGCTGCTAAAAGCATAGAGCGTCAGTGATTCAATGTGGTGTTTCACTGAAAAACTCACAGCACTCCGCACGGCTTTGATCCCTGCGCGGTGGCCAAAAACTCTTAATTTGCCGCGTTTTTCTGCCCAACGACCATTACCATCCATAATGATGGCAACATGTCTGGGCAATGCTGGCAATGAGTCACTATCACTGGGAGATATCACTCAAAATAATCCTTAAATAACTAAGCTGACTTTCTGGTAAACTCAATCACTTCCAAACATGAAAAAGCCGTGTCACGTGTCAGCAATCACCACGGATATCACGGCTATTTTTCGGGTACAACCTGAATGAAAGCCTTTATCTCTGATAGGGTTGCACGCTTATCGATGATTAGAATGTAGGCACCCGATAATTGAAACGGCTATTATAGCAACTATAATTTACCCGCGAACTATATCACTTGCCAAAACGCAAACCTATATTTATTAATAAAATTGGCTATTTGGCGAAGGTGCTTATGGCTTCTCTCGCTAACACTCTGGCTATGTTATCGATTTCTAAGACCTCTTCGATACTTTGCGGTTCAGATAAATTGACTTTTTCAACGACCCGTCGATTGATGGCCGCAATATCGGTGAAACGGATGCCACCTTGCAAAAAAACATCAACGGTTTCTTCATTGGCTGCATTCAACGCCGTTGTTGCCGCCTGTCCTTGATGGCAAGCCTCAATCGCCAATTTCAGACAAGGGTAACGCTGATAATCCAGTGATTCAAAAGTAAGCCTACTCAATTCGGTAAAATCCAGTGGCTTTGCACCCGATGGAATGCGGTTAGGATAGGCCATGGCATAAGCGATGGGGGTACACATATCCTGCGTTCCCAGTTGTGCAATAATGCTGCCATCCTGATAACGGACCATTGAATGGATGACGGATTGAGGATGCAACAATACTTCCATTTCTTCTGCGGAAGCATTGAACAGGTAACGCGCTTCGATATATTCCAGTCCCTTGTTCATCATGGTTGCGGAATCAACCGAAATTTTACGCCCCATTGACCAGATAGGATGGGCACAGGCTTCATCTGGCGTCACGTCAGGCAGTTTATCCAAAGGCGTCTTACGGAACGGCCCGCCAGATCCCGTCAGAATAATACTGGAAATACCGTACTCTTTTAAATTGATATTGCCAAGGTTGTGCTGAACCCCCTCCGGCAGGCTTTGGAAGATGGCATTGTGTTCGCTGTCAATGGGCAGCAATTGCGCGTTATATCGGACAACCGCATCCATAAACAGCCGGCCACTGGTAATCAACGATTCTTTGTTAGCCAACAGCACTTGTTTGCCTTGACGAATAGCGGCCAAGGTCGGCAATAAACCGGCAACGCCGACAATGGCTGACATGACTTGATCGACGTCTTCCAATGCGGCTAAATCACAAATAGCCTCTTTACCGGACAGCACTTCAGTTTGGCTTCCCTGCGCCTGCAATAATCGGCGCAGCGCCTTTGCTGACGGCTCATCGGCCATGGCGGCATATTGCGGGTGAAATTCCAAACATTGCTGTGCCATAACTTCAATATTTTTCCCAGCAACCAGTGCAACAACACTGAATTTCTCCGGGTTATTTCGGACAACAGAAAGCGTACTTTTCCCAATCGAACCCGTTGAGCCAAGAATAGTTAACCGTTTCATTTTTATACTCTAAGTATGCTACTGATATAAAATCGCAATGGAAAATTGCAACAGAGAACCGTCATAGTTTGAGCGGTGCGGATAGCGATGTCCATCGCTTGAGTAAGAAATGTGATAGAAGTGTAATATCCAGGATAAGAACAACGCCGCAAGGGGTGCGGCGTTGTCGGCATGAAGTGGCAATTAGAAATCCATCAACTCAGTTTCTTTATTTGCCAGCGCTTCATCAATTTTCTTAATGAAGCTGTCAGTCAGTTTCTGAATGTCGTCTTGTGAACGACGCTCTTCATCTTCACTGATTTCTTTGTCTTTCAGCAGAGCTTTAACTTTATCGTTCGCATCACGGCGGATGTTACGGATGGAGACACGACCCTGCTCCGCTTCTCCACGCACAACTTTAATCAGATCCTTACGGCGCTCTTCTGTCAGTGGTGGCAATGGAACACGAATAATGGTCCCGGCAGAAGAGGGGTTCAGGCCGAGATCAGAAGCCATAATGGCTTTTTCAACCGCCGTAGTCATGGAACGATCAAATACCGTGATCGCCAACGTGCGGGCATCTTCTGCAACGACGTTGGCAATCTGACGCAATGGAGTCGCAGCACCGTAATATTCAATGCTGATGCCATCCAGCAGACTAGGAGAAGCACGGCCAGTACGAACCTTGCTAATTTGATTTTTCAGTGCTTCGACGCTTTTTTCCATGCGGTCTTGGGCGTCTTTTTTGATTTCATTAATCACGTTACAAACCCTTGGGAGATGGTTATTTTCTAGGCCACACTGCGTAAGTCACCGATAAGTGAGTCAAATACGCTAAAGCGCATGTGGCCCTGTGTCATTACATTTGGCGCATCAGGCCGTGATCATACCGTCAAACTTCACCGATGTCTCTGAGTACAAACGGTGAAAAATCAGCCGTGAGAAATCAACGTACCTTCACTTTCCCCCATCACAACACGACGAAGTGCGCCTGGTTTGTTCATATTAAAGACCCGAATTGGCAGGTTATGGTCACGAGCCAGCGTAAAAGCCGCCAGATCCATCACTTTCAATTCACGCTCCAATACGTCCTGATAAGTGAGTTTATTGTAGAGAACGGCTTCAGGATCTTTGGCAGGATCAGCAGAATAGACGCCATCAACTTTGGTTGCTTTTAACACAACATCCGCTTCGATTTCAATGCCACGCAGACAGGCAGCGGAATCTGTTGTAAAGAACGGGTTACCCGTACCCGCAGAGAAAATAACAACACGACCGTGACGCAATAAGCTGATCGCCTCAGCCCAACTATAATTGTCACACACGCCATTCAGTGGGATGGCGGACATCAAACGCGCGTTCACATAGGCGCGGTGCAAAGCATCACGCATTGCCAGACCATTCATCACCGTCGCCAACATGCCCATGTGGTCACCGACGACACGGTTCATGCCTGCTTCTGCCAAACCGGCACCACGAAACAGGTTGCCTCCTCCAATAACGACACCGACCTGAATACCCAGCTCAACCAATTCTTTGATTTCCTGAGCCATGCGGTCTAAGACGCTGGCGTCGATACCAAAACCTTCTGCGCCTTGCAAGGCTTCTCCACTGAGCTTAAGCAGGATTCTCTGATATACGGGTTTTGCATTGGTTGCCATGGTGTTCAGTCCTAAGCAGATAAGGATATTGGGGATTGATTACGATTCACTCAACGACGACACATCCACGCTATACAGCCCAGATGTCAAAATTCATCATAAGATAAAACAGAACCGCCAATCGGCGGCTCCGTGCAAGAAAATTAAGACTGTTTGCTCATTGCAGCCACTTCGGCTGCGAAATCAGCTTCAACTTTCTCAATACCTTCACCCACTTCGAAGCGGATGAAGTTGATTACTTTAGCATTGTTTTCTTTCAGCAGATCACCAACCGATTTGCTTGGGTCCATCACGAAGTTCTGACCGGTCAGAGAGATTTCGCCGGTGAATTTGTTCATGCGACCAGAAACCATTTTCTCTGCGATTTCGCGAGGCTTACCAGACTGCATGGCGATGTCCAGCTGGATCTGATGCTCACGCTCAACAACGTCAGCAGGAACGTCAGTTGGGTTAACATATTCTGGCTTGCTGGCAGCAACGTGCATAGCGATGTGCTTGATCAGCTCTTCGCTTGCGCCTTCAGCCGCAACCAGAACACCGATACGCGCGCCGTGCAGGTAAGAACCCACAGCTTCACCTTCCAGGATAGCAACGCGACGAATGTTGATGTTTTCACCAATCTTCGCAACCAGATTAGCGCGCTGTTCTTCGAACTTCGCTTTCAGTGCGTCGATGTCAGCGTTTTTGTCTGCCTTAACGGAAGCGATAACTTCTTTACCGAATGCCAGGAAGCCAGCATCTTTAGCAACGAAGTCAGTTTCACAGTTCAGTTCAACGATAGCGGCGAATTTAGCATCAGCTGCAACTTCAACCAGGATAACACCTTCAGCAGCAACACGGCCTGCTTTCTTAGCCGCCTTTGCTTGCCCTGATTTACGCATGTTATCGATAGCCAGTTCGATATCACCATTTGCTTCAACCAGTGCTTTTTTACATTCCATCATGCCTGCGCCAGTACGCTCACGCAGTTCTTTTACCAGAGCAGCGGTAATGTCAGCCATTTGTTTTATTCCTCGATGTGTCTCGCGGGAAGATAATATTCCGCGTGGAAAGTTCTATATCAGATAAAAGTTCTATATCAGATAGATAAAGGGGGCCGTGACAGGCCCCCTAACCAATATATTTCAATACCTGGTCAATAAGGGCTCAAACAAAAATGAGCGTGCCTTATTATTCAGCGTCTACCAGACCTTCTTCAGCCTGAACAGCCAGATCTTGAGAACGACCTTCACGAACAGCGGTAGCTGCGGCGGTCAGGTACAGTTTAACTGCACGGATTGCGTCGTCGTTACCAGGGATGATGAAGTCAACGCCATCTGGATCAGAGTTAGTATCAACAACAGCGAATACAGGGATACCCAGGTTATTGGCTTCTTTGATAGCAATGTGCTCGTGTTCAGCATCGATAACAAACAGAGCATCAGGCAGACCGCCCATGTCTTTGATACCGCCCAGGCTGTTTTCCAGTTTGCCAAGCTCACGAGTACGCATCAGCGCTTCTTTTTTGGTCAGCTTGTCAAAAGTACCGTCCTGAGACTGAACTTCCAGATCTTTCAAACGCTTGATTGACTGACGAACAGTTTTCCAGTTAGTCAGCATACCACCTAACCAACGGTGGTTAACGAAGTATTGGTCACAGCTCAGTGCAGCTTCTTTGACTGCTTCGCTGGCAGCACGCTTAGTACCAACAAACAGAATCTTACCTTTACGGGAAGCGATTTTGTTCAACTCTGCCAGTGCACCATTGAACATTGGAACAGTTTTTTCCAGGTTGATGATATGAACTTTGTTACGAGCACCAAAGATGAAAGGCTTCATTTTTGGGTTCCAGTAACGAGTCTGGTGACCGAAGTGAACGCCAGCTTGCAGCATATCGCGCATGGAAACAGTTGCCATTTTAGACCTCTATAAAGTTAATTGGGGTTATGCCTCCACAGATCCCATGACACCGACTCTTTAACTGCGGGTTATTCGTAACAGACCCTCTCAGATGAAAGCCATTCACATCAATGAATTAACCGCATGAGAGCACCCCGGTGTATGTGCCGATCTGTGTGTGTTATTTACACATAATGAGTTTATTTAGTATCTCTGGCAAATTGCATCAGTTCAGAAACAATTACCTAGAATACCGGCGCGCTTTATACCATAAACCGCCACCAGACTCCAACATTTGTTACAGCAACATGGGCCAGGTTTGAAAGATACGGGTTATATTGGCATCCATTCGGTGGGCTGATACCATTACCAACAACACTTCCTTTAATTAATATCAAATAGTCGGTAATTTTCGACTTAAATGGACCCATTTCATGGCTATTTCTATCAAAACAGAAGAAGACATTCAGAAAATGCGGGTTGCCGGACGTCTGGCAGCCGAAGTTCTGGAAATGATTGAGCCTTATGTTAAGGCAGGTGTCACTACGGGTGAACTGGATCGTCTCTGCCACAAGCACATCACTGAAAAACAGCAGGCTATTTCAGCGTGTCTGGGCTACCACGGCTTTCCTAAATCGGTGTGCATCTCTGTTAATGACGTGGTTTGCCACGGCATTCCCAGCGATGATAAAATCCTGAAAGAAGGGGATATCGTCAATATTGACGTGACCGTCATTAAAGATGAATTCCACGGTGATACATCCAAAATGTTCATTGTTGGCAAGCCAACCATTCAGGGCGAGCGCCTGTGTCGCGTCACACAAGAAAGCCTGTACCTCGCCCTGAAAATGGTCAAGCCCGGCATCCGCCTGCGTGCCATTGGCAAGGCCATTCAGCAATTTGTGGAGAGCCACGATTACTCAGTGGTCCGCGAATACTGCGGTCACGGTATCGGTAAAGGCTTCCACGAAGAACCGCACGTTCTGCACTATGATGCGGATGATGGCGGCGTTGTCTTACAAAAAGGCATGGCATTCACCATTGAGCCAATGGTCAACGCCGGCGATTTTCGTATCCGCAGCATGAAAGATGGCTGGACAGTGAAAACCAAAGATCGCGGTTGGTCTGCCCAGTACGAACACACCCTTGTTGTGACCGATAATGGTTGTGAAATCATGACATGGCGCAAAGAGGAAGAAGCGCATATCTCTGCGGTATTAGTGAACGCGTAATTCCCCGCTAGCGCAATTAATTAAGGCTTCCGGCCAACTCACAGGGAGCCTTAATCGCTGGCAATAATGCCTGTTCATCCTTTCATTTTCTCAGTAATCTGGTCATCGTGGTCTGTTTCCTCATGGGCTTTCTCATACATGGGCTTTCTCATAATAGGTTTCTGCATATGCCAGTCGATATCTCCTTAGCGCAAGCACCTGTTCCTCCCCTTTCGCCGGTGGAATTTTCCCACGATGATCTGCAATTTCCTGCTCTTAAACAGCATATTGATGAATTTCAGCTATGGCTTGAGCAGGCATTCAAGGCCGGCATTTCGCCGGATGCGCTGATTTACACCCGCAGCGACTATATCGATCAGCTTTTAAAGCGACTCTGGCAGGAACAGGGGTTTGACCAGATAACTTCCCTTTCACTGATTGCCGTAGGGGGCTATGGCCGCCGGGAATTACATCCTCTCTCTGACATTGACCTGTTGATTCTGAGTGAATCACCATTGACTGAGGAGCAATCAACTCGTCTCGGACAACTGATTGCCCTGCTTTGGGATATCCGCCTTGAAGTCGGCCATAGTGTCAGGACATTCGAAGAATGCCAGCAAAAAGGGCTTTCCGATCCGACTATCGCGACTAACCTGATTGAATCCCGCTTAATTTGTGGGGACTTACCACTATTTCTGCGATTGCAGAAATATATTTTCAGCGATGATTTTTGGCCGTCAGCTCAATTTTTCGCCGCAAAAATTGCGGAACAACAAGAACGCCATCAACGCTATCACAGTACCAGTTACAATCTGGAGCCTGATATCAAAAGCAGCCCCGGCGGGTTACGCGATATTCACACCTTACTTTGGGTTGCTCACCGCCATTTTGGCGCCACCTCCTTAGATGAAATGGTCAATTTTGGTTTTCTGACCCAAGAAGAACGCAACGAACTGAACGAATGTCAGGCGTTTCTCTGGCGCATCCGGTTTGCGCTTCATCTGGTTGTTAACCGTTATGATAATCGGCTGCTGTTTGAACGCCAGTTCAGTGTCGCTCAACTGCTCGGCTATGAAGGGGAAAGAAATCAGCCTGTCGAGCGAATGATGAAAGATTTTTATCGCATGACCCGTCGCGTCAGTGAGCTGAATAACATGCTGCTGCAACTGTTTGATGAAGCCATTTTGGCCTTGCAGCCCAATGAGAAACCCCGTCCCCTGAATACCGAGTTTCAATTGCGGGGAAACCTGATCGATCTCATTGATGCAACCCTGTTTAGTCGTGATCCCACGTCAATATTGCGCATGTTTTACCACATGGCTGAATATCGTGATATTCAGGGGATCTATTCGACGACACTGCGCCAACTGCGTTATGCCCGCAGAAACCTGAGCACGCCTTTGTGTGAGTTCCCCGCCGCCCGAAAAATTTTTATGGCTATCCTGCGCCATCCCCATGCCGTTGCCGGGGCATTACTCCCCATGCACCTGCATAGCGTATTAGGCGCTTATATGCCATTTTGGAGCAACATTGTCGGCCAGATGCAGTTCGACCTTTTTCATGCTTATACGGTTGACGAACACACCATCCGCGTACTGCAAAAACTGGAAAGTTTTGCTGATGAAAACAACCGTGTTATCCACCCGTTGTGTGTTGAACTTTATCCGCGTCTTCCTCAACCAGAGTTGTTGCGGCTGGCAGCGTTTTTCCATGATATTGCCAAAGGGCGCAATGGTGATCATTCAGAGCTTGGTGCCAAAGATGCTTTCGTATTCGTCCAACAACATGGTCTGACCAACCATGAAGCAGAATTAGTGGAATGGCTGGTTCGCGATCATTTACTGATGTCAGTGACAGCGCAGCGTCGGGATATCCAAGATCCCGACGTCATCCAGCAATTTGCCGGCCAGGTTAAAAATCAGAACCGGCTTAATTATTTAGCCTGCCTCACCGTCGCAGATATTTGTGCCACCAACGCCAAACTCTGGAATAGCTGGAAACAGAGCCTGATACGCGAACTCTATTTCGCCACGGAAACCCAATTGCGCCAAGGGATTCAAAATACCCCTGATTTACGGGAACGTATCCGCAATAATCGCTTGCAGGCATTGACGCTTCTGCAACAAGAGAATATTGATGAACAGCGGTTACACCATATCTGGAGCCGTTGCCATGCGGACTATTTCCTGCGCCATACCCCTGACCAATTAGCATGGCACGCCAGCCACTTAGTCCACCACACCATCCACCCAACGTCTCTGGAACCCATGGTGCTCATCAGCACCGCGTTTTCTCACGGCGGAACAGAAATTTTTATCTGGTGCCAAGATCGGCCTTCGCTTTTTGCAGCCGTCGTTGGCGAATTGGACAAGCGTAATTTAAGTGTTCACGATGCTCAAATCTTCACGAATCGGGATGAAATGGCGATGGATACCTTTGTTGTTTTGGAGCCTAACGGCCATCCACTGGCGTTTGACCGCCACGAACCTATCCGGCGAGCCTTACTGAAAGTCGTGAACGATCCTCATCCTAAAGTACCAAAGGCACGCAATCTGCCTGCCAAACTGCGTCATTTTAACGTTCCAACCAAGGTTAACTTTTTACCAAGCAAAAATGCTCGCCGTACTTATATGGAATTGGTCGCGTTGGATCAGCCCGGATTATTGGCACGGGTGGGGAATATTTTCGCTGAATTAGGTATTTCCCTGCACGGCGCCCGCATTACGACCATCGGTGAACGTGTCGAAGACTTTTTTGTCTTAGCGGATAAAGATCAAAACGCATTACATCAAAAAATAAGGGATGAATTATCAGAAAGGTTGACAGAAACCCTCGACACACGGGATAAACTATAACAAAACTCTCTTAACAGAAATTAGGAACCGCATACTCATGCTGCAATTACAAACGACTATCGAAACTGCGTTTGAAAACCGCGTAAACATCACTCCAATGACGGTTGACAATGCAACCCGCGCTGCCATCAATCAGGTTATTCAAATGCTGGACAGCGGCAAACTACGGGTCGCCGAAAAAGTCGATGGAAAGTGGATAACGCATCAATGGTTGAAAAAAGCGGTACTGCTTTCCTTCCGCATTAATGACAATCAGGTGATGGAAGGCGCTGAAAGCCGCTATTTCGATAAAGTCCCGATGAAATTTGCTGACTATGATCAGGCACGTTTCGAAAAAGAAGGATTCCGTGTCGTGCCTCCTGCGGCGGTCCGCCAAGGTGCCTATATCGCCCGCAACACCGTCTTGATGCCCTCTTACGTCAACCTCGGTGCTTACGTGGATGAAGGCAGCATGGTAGACACTTGGGCCACCGTCGGCTCCTGTGCCCAAATCGGTAAAAATGTCCACTTATCCGGCGGTGTTGGTATTGGTGGCGTTCTGGAGCCATTGCAGGCCAACCCAACCATTATCGAAGACAACTGCTTTATCGGCGCACGCTCTGAGATTGTCGAAGGCGTTATCGTCGAAGAAGGCTCCGTGATCTCAATGGGTGTTTACATCGGCCAAAGCACCAAAATCTATGATCGCGAAACCGGTGAAGTCCATTATGGCCGCGTCCCTGCGGGTTCTGTCGTGGTATCCGGTAACCTTCCGTCGAAAGATGGCAGTTACAGCCTGTATTGCGCCGTTATCGTGAAAAAGGTTGATGCCAAGACCCGCGGCAAGGTGGGGATTAATGAGCTACTGAGAAATATTGATTAAATTTAAAAATAACCGAGCCACCCCTTTGGGTGGCTATAGCCATAAAGAATATCTATAAAAAAAACAGCATATTATTCACATTCAAGCCGCTTTTTTCCCTTTTGAACAGGCTTTCATAATCCTTTCAGTCAGATCCTGCTCAATCTTTATTTCAAAGTCGGTAAATAAAGCAATGGGTTTGACATTTTTTCCATTCTTTTCCAACCGCACAAGGCCATGCCGATTAAGTGTTTTTAACGTAGTAGACAAATTGCTCGGTTTTCTTCCTGAAAGCCCGGAAAGTTCGGCTATGGTTTCTGGCTTTTGCTCATCCATCATACGAAGTAAAGCAATGTTGTTTTCACTCAATACTTGTGCCAGTGCTATCATAGACGTAAACCAAACCTTAGGTTCATCGGGTTGTGGTTTATATTCACCCTTAGCGATTGCCAATATACGTTTACGAATAAGCTCTTCATTCATTACGCCGATGAGTGCTTTCATTTTGCTAACCTCTAGATTCTCTCTCAGCTATGACTTCATCAATTTTAGCGAAAAAGTCCTCAATTAATTGGTAAGGTGACGTGAATTCATAGGGCACTCCTCTATCATGCGAGTTTCTGTGCATATGATCGTACACTATGCGTCCCTTATATTTTCCTTTCTTAGGCGCAGAAATGGCATGGGCGTTATCGATACCCAATACTCTGGTATTGTGCTTATCATGCAATGTCAGATTGTACCTGATTCCATGAGGTATCATCTTGGTTTTACTGACTGTCCATGCCCTTATTTCCCACCAGTAACCGTCATCCCTGTTAACTCGTTGGCAATGAAGGTCTAATAAAATTTCTAGTCCATGTTCATAATCCACGATTAAAGCTCCATTTTTATTATGAGCTAATCATATGTATATTGATTAGTGATTTCAAGCAATGTATTTGTTTTAATTTTTATGTGGATACGCTTAAATCCCATTAACCCATTGACTTTTAACGATAACGAAATGGATAATAAATCCACTATTTTTTGCCTTTTCCATTTCATTTAGATGACTAGGTGGCGCGCTATGTACGATAATCTGAAAAGTTTGGGGATCACACATCCTGAAGATATTGATCGCTATAGCCTCCGTCAGGAAGCGAATAACGATATTCTGAAGATTTATTTCCGCAAGGATAAGGGCGAATTCTTCGCCAAGAGCGTTAAATTTAAGTACCCACGCCAGTTAAAGACCATCTCTGACGATCATTCAAGCCAAGGTTACAAAGAAATCAAGGAGATCAATACTAACCTGCGTTATGTGATTGAAGAGTTGGATCAGATTTGCAAACATGATCAGATTGAAGTGGATTTGAAACACAAGATCCTCGACGACTTACGTCATCTTGAACATGTCGTGGCAAATAAGATTGCAGAAATTGAAGCCGATTTGGAAAAGCTGACCCGTAAGTAATGGTATCCGCTTGTCATACACCGCTTATCCGCCCAAATTCTCGAACCCGATAAAGGCCTAAGCGGTGTAGTAAATCACTGATTTACAACAACTTCCCCCACTCCTCAATCCAGCCTTGGGCAAAGACTTCAGGTTCAGCGACCTCAATAGCATCAATCTGCAATATCCCACCGATGCGCTTGGCGCCCTGTTCCTGTAACAGGTTATCAAATGTGCAGCCACCGCCACAAAAAGTGTCGTAACTACTGTCGCCCAGCGCAATCACGCCATAGCTCAGATCGGGCTGGTAGCCCAATTTATCGTTCAATTCGCTATACAGCGGCTGAATATTGTCAGGCAGATCGCCTTGCCCCGTGGTTGAGGTCACCACTAAGACAACTTGCTGCAAATACGGTTGCCATTGCGCTAAAGTTGCCTCTTCAAAAATGGCAACCTCATGTCCTTGCTGCTCTAGGATCTGCTGCGCTTCTTCCGCAATCGCCAGCGCATTGCCATAAACTGTACCAACGAAAATACCAATTTTTGCCATAAATATTGATCTCTTTAACCGGTTTGATACTGTGTTCATTCATGATGTGTTCATTCACGAATAGTAAGACATTCCAGATCAGGCACAATACCCTGCCAGCCAAACTGTTCAAGCAAATGCTGCCATGATGGGTCCCAGCGCGCAGTCAGAAGAAGACTCTCTCCTGTCACAGGATGCTTGAGTTGAAGCCGGCTGGCATGCAGCATTAACCTGCCAGTCTGATAATATTTAGCAACACCGCGATTTTGTCGCAAATCGCCGTGCGTAGTATCCCCAATGATCGGATGTCGAATATGCGCCATGTGCCGCCGCAATTGATGCTTCCGGCCGGTTTTTGGCATCAACGCCAACAAACTGAAACGTGATGTCGGATAACGCCCTATCTCAACCGGACATTCGACTTGTGCCAATGAACGGTAATAAGTCACGGCGGGTTGCGCGGCCCTGTCTGTATCCGCAA
The DNA here is from genome assembly GCF_028599065.1 of Xenorhabdus sp. PR6a. Taxonomy (NCBI): domain Bacteria; kingdom Pseudomonadati; phylum Pseudomonadota; class Gammaproteobacteria; order Enterobacterales; family Morganellaceae; genus Xenorhabdus; species Xenorhabdus sp. PR6a. The sequence goes on from NZ_JAQRFJ010000001.1 coordinate 38,531, forward strand.
ATTTATCCGCAATTTTATCCAACTCCTCCATTAGGGCGTAGTCGATCATATCATCACCTTCAACATAACCCCGTACAACGGCATGATACGTTTTTTGTATCTCGTGGCATTCAAATTGTTGTGACAGTGTTCTGGCGACTTCGCTTGAAAGCGCCATTAACAGCACCCCCGATGTCGGCCTGTCCAGACGATGGACCGGGAAAACATGCTGCCCAATTTGATCACGCAATGTCTGCATCACAAAAACCGTCTCATGGCGAGCCAGCCAGCTACGGTGAACTAACCAGCCGGCAGGCTTATTGACGGCAACAATATGCTCATCCTGATAAATAATCTCCAGCATATCAGGTATCCTGCGTAAACAGGTTGTCCAACGCCCGCAAATGTTCAAGCAGAGGGAAATAACGCTCGGCTTCTTCTTTATAAACTTCTTCAAAGTAGGGAGCGATGGCGAATGCCGCCGGCAAACAGGCTTTTTGCTCTATCAGGGCGCGCATTCTTGGGATTAACACCCACTGGAGCCACTCGCCTGCTGACATCGTATCAATGGAAAAAGGTTCGGTACTTTCAAAGGCTTCGGGTTTAGGCGGATAATCCTGCCATAGGCCCACCATTTTCAGGGCCGCTTCAATTAACTGTAATTTATGTAGAATTTGTGTCTCGATACTCATGATGTTTCGTCTGATGCTTATCTGTTGCTCAGATGACAGAAACTGCCACCACGTCATTGGGACGTAGAGTATCATTGATACGATTTCAGCGGAAAAGTTACGGTAGGAAAAGTTGCGGCAATTTAAGTGAAGTAAGAGGAGAGATTTTACCTCTCCTCTTGAGTGGCTGTCATAGCAATCCTGCTACTTGGGGTATTTCCTGTTTATTTCCCTGACAAAATACATCCCTGTCAGATATCCTTTATTCAATCATTATACTGATAGTTTTTAGCCTTCCTGCCTGTACCTAATCATCCTTGTACCATCTTCCCGATGGATTTATTCCCTGGTTATTGTTGTGCAGTGGTTCCTTGCGGAACAGTGAAAGGATCTACGATTCGGGCTGTTGAAACAAGCCACTGAATCCGTATCGTCAGAGAAATGGCAATATGAACACTCAGATAACATCACGCATTCTATTGATATAAAATAGAAATAATTTTATCGAATAATATTCACGCCATGATTAAAAGAGATATCTCACGCGGGATGTGAGATATCTCTTACAAAAAACCCAACCAATATCTGCAATTAACTGCACATGACAGGTGTGATAACCGCAAGGAAACTGGCCAAATCTGCGGCTAATGTTCTCCTTTCATGGCTGCCAAACTGTTCAAGCATCACTTGCCCGGTCAAATTACACACCGAAATTAACCCCATCTCGGTATCCGTCGTGCCAATAAATACGGTCGGTGAAAGTTTTAACCGCTCCTGGGTAACAAGGTGACCAATCAAGTTTTCCTGCAAGCGAATAAAATCGTCTTCGCTCCATACCTGAATCAAGCTGAAATTTTGCCCGGCAAAACTGGCGGCCATATCACCCGCCAACTGCGTCGCATAATAATCATGGATAGCGTCCTGCAAACGGATCTCCAGCGCAATTTCTACCTTACTGAGTTTTTCTGACACAGAAAATGGCCGGGGAAGCCAATGCACCACATCTTCTCCCGTGCGCTCAATACAGGGTGAAGGTACGCCATACAATGCACTACTGGCCGGCGGAAACCCCGTTTTCTCTTGCCATAATTCAACATAACGTCGGGTAAAGTCAGAGAGTGCCTCTGTCACATTAAAGGTCATATGCTTATATCATTCCTATTTTCAGGCTCAGGCTTAATAACGTTCTATTCTATACCCAATACCCTGAAAATTGCAGCACAGTGACAACAGAATGAATTCCCAAGAATAATTAGCTCAATAAAATATTTTTTTAATCTCTCCCCGTCATCGGAAAATATGAAGACTATAATAAATATAACTCGGCGCATTTATTACGCAGCAATAACCATACTCAGATAAATTAAAAACAACCACCACTTCTATTAATCATATTAAATTATATAAACAATAAAACACGACAAAATATAAGTATATATTCATACTCACCTAAAAATTCAATTAAAACAATTTGAAATAAAGGATATAAAATCATGCACTCACCACACACAGATAAAAAAGAAAACACATCATCCAGTGAAAATATAACCATCAAACAAACAGATGAGCTAATCAACTTTCCCCAAGATGTAAAATGGGAATATCGAAATTTTAATAACTGGTCACATGAAATTAAAATAGATCAGGTTCCATGCTGCATACCAGAGTCTGTTGAGCAAGTGCTGGCTGTCGTCAATTGGGCCTGGCAACAAAATTACAAGGTAAGACCGATTGGGCAATCACATAATTGGTCGCCTTTGATATTGAACGCCAAAGAAGATGCACCAAAAAATCTTATTCTCATGGATCTGCAACCCCATTTCACTCAGGTCACAATTGAGCAATCTTCTCCCGCTTCCATCGTGACCGCACAAACCGGTGTACTGATGGAAGCACTTATGACGCAGATGGAAGCGCACGGCCTTGGTTTCACCGCAACACCGGCGCCCGGCGATTTAACCTTAGGCGGTGTTCTGGCAATTGGTGGACATGGAACCGCCATCAACGCGCGTGGGGAAGACAACGAGCCGGGTCACACTTACGGTTCCCTGAGCAACGCGATATTGTCTCTCTCTGCCGTCGTGTGGGATAAAGAGCGCCAGCAATATATTCTTAAGGTTTTTAAGCGCACTGAATTAAGCTGCGCGCCTCTGCTGACTCATTTAGGCAGTGCTTTGATATTGGAAGTCCAATTACAGGCAGGGAAAAATCAACATCTTCGGTGTGAAAGTATTACTGATATTTCTGCGGCTGAATTATTTGCCTTTTCACAAGATAAAAAAAATAACCCGCAAACAGTGAGCCATTTTCTGGATAAAAGTGGTCGGGTCGAAGTGATTTTATTTCCATTTACCCCAAAACCCTGGTTAAAAGTTTGGAGTATTGCGCCTGAAAAACCCGATTCCAGCGTCGAAGTGACCGAGCCTTATAATTACCCATTCTCCGACAATATTTCTGATCTTGTATCAGGGATCCTTGAGGCTTGTCTTGATGTTGAACCCGCATTAACTCCCATATTAGGCCAGTTTCAATATTTCTATACCGATCTTCTGCTATCAACTTCAAGAAAAGATATCTGGGGTTGGAGTAAAAACTTATTGTTATATGTCAAACCCACCACATTACGTGTGACCGCCAATGGTTATGCTATCTTAACCCGTCGTGCTGATATTCAACGTGTCCTGAGTGTGTTTTATACTCAATGGCGAACACTATTAGGGGAATTTGCGGTTGACGGAGAATTTCCCATCAACGGCCCGATCGAAGTGAGGGTTACCGGACTGGATACATCTTCCGAAGTCATAGACAAAAACGCCGTCGCTCCCGGATTGTCCCCACTTCGCCCCCGTCCAGACGAACCGGAATGGGATGTCGCAGTTTGGCTCGATATATTGACCTTTCCAATCACGCAATATGCCCATCAATTTCTCCGCCAGTTTGAGCAATGGCTATTTAAAGAATTTAATGGTACTTATGCAGCGGCTCGCGTCGAATGGAGTAAGGGATGGGCATACAGTGAAAATGCCGCATGGGAAGATGAAGATATCATAAAAAATAATATTCCCGCCTCATTCAATGAGGGTCAACCTGTTGATAATAATTGGACTGCGGTAATATCTTTATTAAATACCTATGACCCACATCACATATTCAGATCACCGTTATTGGAGAAATTACTTTCTGTTGATAGCCAATAGATTTCCAATTAAAAACAAAGGAAATAAAACATGCCATCATCAGACTTGCTTAAAAAAGAAAATAGTGACTTACAAAATGAGATAATTGCCGAAATAGAATATCACTTACCCAATTTTCCCAAAGAAGTGATTTGGAAAATGATCAATTTTAAAAATTGGTCAGGAGAAATTCATGCCGGTAATCTACCGTGCTGCATACCAAAAACGGTCGAAGAGATGATTTCCGTGGTGAATTGGGCATGGCAAGAAAATTATAAATTAAGGCCCATCGGGCAATCACATAACTGGTCGCCACTGCTCTTGGCATCAGGGCAAAGTTTTAGAAATCGCATTATGCTGCTGGATCTTTCTGCTCATTTTACCCATGTCAATATCGAGCATCGTTCTCAGTTTTCCATCGTGACCGCACAAACCGGGATATTAATGGAAACGTTACTGACCCAAATGGAAGAACAGGGTTTGGGCTTTACGGCAACCCCCGCGCCCGGTGATTTGACACTCGGCGCGGTTCTCGCCATCGACGGGCATGGCACGGCCATTAAAGCGCTTGACGAGATCCCGCTGCCTGGGCACACATTCGGCTCTCTCAGTAATGCGATATTATCCCTTTCTGCTGTGGTATGGGATAAAGACAATCAGCAATATACCATTAGGCATTTTGAGCGACATAAGCCTGATTGCGCGCCGTTATTAACCCATATCGGTTGTTCGCTGATTTTGGAAGTTCAACTTCAGGCGGGTAAAAATCAACGTCTTCGCTGTCAGAGTTTCACCGATATTCCGGCAGATGAATTATTTGCCCCACCGGAAAGCGTAAAAGAAAAACAAACTTTTAGTGATTTTCTGGATAAAAGTGGCCGGGCTGAAATCATTTTATTCCCCTTTACACCTGCACCGTGGCTAAAAGTCTGGAGTGTCGCTCCCACCAAGCCGGCTGCCAGCATTGAAGTTAAGGCACCTTATAACTACCCCTTTTCCGATAATATTTCCCCCACCCTATCAGATATCGCGGATAATCTTCTGGCTAATTTCCCGCTGATAACGCCTCTGGTGAGTGAAATGCAATATCAACTGACCCATACCGCCTTACAAAATAGTGGGAAAGATATCTGGGGTTGGAGTAAAAACCTGTTGTTATATGTCAAACCCACCACATTGCGTGTTACCGCCAATGGTTATGCGGTATTAACCCAACGTAAAAATATCCAACTTGTATTGAATAAATTTTATACTCACTGGAAGCAATTAATACTGCACTATGCAAACCAAGGGAAATTTCCGATCAATGGCCCACTTGAAGTCAGGGTGACCGGATTAGATGATCCCACCGAAGTGGTGTATGCCGAAGCGGCTGTTCCTGCCCTATCAGCCATTCGCCCCCGGCTGGATCGACCGGAATGGGATGTCGCCGTCTGGCTTGATGTCTTAACCTTTCCAGAAACCCCCTATGCCATTGAATTTTGTCGTCAATTTGAACAGTGGCTATTCAACGAATTTGAGGGTTCTTATGCTTGCGCCCGTGTTGAATGGAGTAAAGGCTGGGCTTATGGTGCTAACCGCGCATGGGAGGATAAGGAAGTATTGACCAACATCATTCCGGCATCATTAACTGCTGGCTTACCTGCTGATAACAACTGGGTTTCGGCCGTTTCAGCCTTACAGAAGTATGATCCACATCACTTATTTAGATCGCCATTATTGGATAAATTGTTTCCTGTATAAACTTTTTCTATATCCTATAAACTTCAAGTTGCAGCTCGCAAAATGAAAGCCGCTGATTATCTTCCCGCACCGTGGGAAGATAATCAATGCACCTTGAAGTATGGTGAATATATGCAAATATCAATGCACAATAAAAATACGAACCATCAGGATTCCTTGATACACTACGGGCTTACCTTACCGTCTAAAGATAGTTCAGCTTCAAGGAATCCTAATGTCTCTGTATCAAGATAATCAGGCACTCGCCCAACTCACATTGGGTAAACCCACTCCCTACCGCGATAGCTACGATCCCACATTATTGCAAGCGGTTCCCCGCAGTCTGAACCGGGAGCCGCTTGGACTCTACCCTGACAATCTCCCGTTTCATGGGGCAGATATCTGGACAATGTACGAACTTTCCTGGCTCAACGCGCGTGGCGTTCCTCAAGTTGCCATCGGCCATGTCAGCCTGGATGCGGCCAGCGAAAACCTGATCGAATCAAAAAGTTTTAAGCTTTATCTGAACAGTTTTAACCAAACCCGCTTTGCGGATTGGGAAACGGTACAAAAAACCTTGCAACACGATTTATCGGCTTGTGCCAATGGCAAGATTGAAGTTGTCCTGCATCCCCTCCATGCTTTCAGCCAGCAGCCCATTGCCGAATTTGCCGGAGAATGTATCGATAATCAGGATATTGATATTGATGATTATCAGTTCAATCGTGATTATCTTAATCAGGCAGCAATCGGCCCTGTGGTTGAGGAAACGCTGGTAAGTCATTTGCTGAAATCAAATTGCCTGATCACCCACCAGCCCGATTGGGGATCGGTGATGATCCGCTATAAAGGCGCCAAAATCGATCAGGAAAAACTGCTGCGCTACTTGGTTTCTTTCCGGCATCACAATGAATTTCATGAACAGTGTGTCGAGCGTATTTTCAATGACTTAATGGCCTTATGCGCCCCGGAAACACTCACGGTTTATGCTCGTTATACCCGTCGGGGAGGATTAGATATCAACCCCTGGCGCAGTAATGAAGCATTTATGCCAACAACAGGAAGGTTAGCCCGCCAGTAATCGAACCCGCAAGGGGTAAAAAGGAGTCACTCTTGATTACACATGTCAATCCATTAGGATCAATGAATTTACTCTCTCAGCTTGAAGTCGATATGCTTAAGCGTACCGCAAGCAGTGATTTATACCGCCTTTTTCGTAACTGTTCACTGGCGGTTCTCAATTCAGGTAGTCAAACCGATAACAGCAAAGAATTACTGTCAAAATATCAAGATTTTGATATCAACGTACTGCGTCGGGAGCGGGGCGTAAAACTAGAACTCATTAATCCCCCGGAAGACGCCTTTGTTGATGGCAAAATCATCCGATCGCTGCAAGCCAATCTTTTCGCCGTCCTGCGCGATATTTTGTTTGTTCACGCGCAAATTGCCAGTGCACAGAAAGCGCATAATTTGAATATGGAAAATGGTATGCACATTACCAATACTATTTTCTCCATTCTGCGCAATGCCAAAGCCCTGCATATCTCAGAAGAACCCAATATGATTGTTTGTTGGGGCGGCCATTCTGTCAATGAGAAAGAGTATTTATACGGGCGTAAGGTAGGCAATGAGCTTGGATTACGTGAACTCAATATCTGTACGGGGTGTGGGCCAGGCGCAATGGAAGCGCCGATGAAAGGTGCCGCAGTCGGGCATGCCCAACAAAATTACAGAAAAAGCCGTTTCATTGGCATTACAGAACCTTCAATTATTGCGGCAGAACCCCCCAATCCGCTGGTCAATGAACTGATCATCATGCCGGATATTGAAAAACGTCTGGAAGCCTTTGTCCGTATCGCCCACGGTATCATTATCTTCCCCGGCGGCGTCGGAACAGCAGAAGAGTTGTTGTATCTGCTGTCTATCTTGATGAACCATGAAAATAAAGATCAAGTTCTGCCGCTGGTTTTGACGGGTCCCAAAGAGAGCGCCAATTATTTTCAGGTGCTGGATGAATTTATCATTCATACGCTGGGGAAACAGGCTCGCCATTACTATCGCATTATTGTGGATGCACCAGCAGAAGTAGCCCGTATCATGAAAAAAGCCATGCCGGACGTCCAGGACAATCGCCGTTCAACCGGCGATGCCTATAGCTTCAACTGGTCATTGAAAATCCCCCCTGATCTCCAGTCGCCCTTTATTCCGTCTCACAAAAACATGGCCAACCTGAATTTATACCCAAACCAACCACCAGAAAGACTGGCCTCAGCACTACGACGCGCATTTTCTGGTATTGTGGCAGGCAATGTTAAAGAAACGGGTATTCAGGCCATCGAAAAACAGGGCGCATTTAAAATCCACGGTGAGGCGGACATCATGCATCGCATGGATAACCTTCTGAAAGATTTTGTCGAGCAGGATCGCATGAAACTCCCCGGAGGGACGGTTTATCAGCCCTGTTATGACATAATCAAATAAATTGCAGATACCTCATCAAACTTTAAATCGCGTTTCAAAATGACAGGCATCAATCTTGTCCCGCGCGACGCGCGGGACAAGATTGCAGACTCTCACTATGATGAAAATTTATTTAATAATGAGGCTGGTGCCAGGGAATGAATCCACGGACGGACGATAACGACCATGATACACCTTTTGATTGTAGACGCCTTAAATCTGATTCGACGCATCCATGCGGTACAGGGAAGCCCTTGTATTCCTGCCTGTGAACATGCGTTAAAGCAGTTAATCACTCACGTATCCCCCACCCATGCAGTTGCGGTATTTGATGAAGATGGACGCAACCATAGCTGGCGCCATCAACTTTTCCCCGATTACAAAGCCGGGCGCTCTGCCATGCCGGATGACTTGCAGCAAGAAATACCATTCATTAAGCAGGCATTTAGTGCGTTGGGCATCGCTTGCTGGCACATGGAAGGGCATGAAGCCGATGATTTGGCCGCCACGCTGGCAACCAAAGTCGCCAACAGCGGGCACAATGTCACGATCGTTTCAACCGATAAAGGCTACTGCCAGCTTCTGTCCCCCAATATCCAGATTCGTGATTACTTCCAAAAACGCTGGCTGGATTTGCCTTTTGTCCAGCAAGCGTTTGGGCTTGCGCCCCACCAACTGCCTGATTATTGGGGGCTTGCGGGTATCAGCAGCAGTAAAATCCCCGGTGTTCAGGGTATTGGCCCCAAAACAGCCGCTACCTTGCTACAACAGGCTGGCTCATTGGATAATTTATTCCAGCATTTGGATACCCAGCCGGATAAGTGGCGCAAGAAATTAGCATCCCACAAAGAAATGGCGTATATCAGCCGTGAAATAGCGTCGCTAAGAACCGATTTGTTATTGCAGGGAAATTTGCAGCAACTCAGGCTGATTAAGACCAAATAAACTTCAAATTGCAGCGCGAAAGACGAAAACGATTTATTATCTCCCTCCGGCGCGAGGGAAATAATAAATGCATTTTGAAGCAGCAACTTGCTTCCAGGCCTGGTGGCACCTACAATGCAGGCTACCATCCATGTGGTTATGTCTGGAGGTATTAATGAAACGCCCTACATCTCTGCCACCGATCTCCTTGCCATCGTCTTCGGTTACAAACATTGAAAACAAGGTTAGAAACTCCCCGGTACAATGGATAAGGAACAATCAACAACTCTCTTTCCAGGGTAATAATCTTTCACTTTATCAGTCTTTTGAAAAGGCCATTCAAAAAATCGAATCGACCCCCACCGGAAAAACTTTGCTGGACTGTATCAAATCAATATCCTGTCTTAAGTCGGAAAAATTAATAATCGACCTTAGTCTCTATCAACTGTGTGTTAAACCGCATCGTATTCCTGATGCTCATAACCATCGGGGAACAGGTTCCGTCTTTTATTGTAATCTGACTAAGGCCGCTCCTCTCTGTGAATCAGGAATGCAATTGCCTGATTTTTATGCATGCATTGTGTTTCATGAACTGCTTCATGTTCTTCATAACTTAAATGGAGAACGTCTTGTCGTTATGTCTTCTGGACTAAGAACACAGATGGTTCCTAAAATTTTACTTGAAGAAGCAAGAACGGTTGGATTAGGTAGATTTTCAAGTGAAACGCTTTCAGAAAATAAATTCAGGGAAGAGATTCACGTTCCACGAAGAACGTTCTATCAACATGACCCAATGACCATACACGATGACAATACCGGTTCCATAGGCTTTGGCTCCCAAAAACGACTACATCCGCTGCTCTAATGTACTCCTGATTTGAAAATCGGATCATTTCACCTGTTATTGTCCCAATTCAAAAAAAAACAGTGACATTAATTTTAATCATGAAAATTAAAAACAATAAGCAGAATGACTTTATAATAAGATATACTGCTCATTGTTATTTATCACTTTCTAAAGATTATTGAAAATCACCTCAACCAAAATAATCAGCAATTAACTTAATATGTTCACCGTTTAATTGACCGGATTCATGTAATAACCCAATCCACGCTTTCATATAGTCATATTTGGCCTGAGACAGTTCACGGCGGGCGGTATAAAGTTGTTGTTCGGCATTCAATATATCGACATTGATGCGCTGCCCCAGTGCCACACTTTTTTGCGTCGCTTTCACCTGTAATGCTGCCGCTTCCACCGCTATTTCATAAGCGCGTATCCGCTTTTCGCCATTCATGCAAGCGTTATAATGGCGTCTCAGGGTATTGAGGATCTCTCCTGTCTGCGCATCCATTTCAAATTTTGTCTTGCCATAGTTTGCGGCGGATTGACGCACTGCCGCCGCCGTTCCGCCGCCATTATAAAGATTCATGGAGACGCGCAATCCAATGGAATCCGTCCGGTATTTTTGGTCGATGCTATTATCGCTGCTGGATTTATTTTCGCTGTGGGACGCATACAGCTCCAGTTTTGGCAGATACCCCGCCCGACTGCGCGCAATATCGTGATAGGCCACATCCACTTTCTGGCGGGCAACCGCCAGTTGCGGACTCAAGCGTAATGCCCGTTGTTCCCAATCAGCATAATGTGCCAAGTCCAGTTTGAGGGGGTTGAACCGTGGGGCGTCGGATAAACGCTTAACCGGTAAATCCATTGGCAACGGGATGCCAACCAATAATTGCAAGTCACGAATGGCAGCATCCAGTTCATCTTGCGCCGCTAACTCATCCGCCAATACCTGACTGTAACGCACCTGAGTTTCCGCGACATCGGTGCGCGTGCCTTCACCGGAAGAGAACAACTTTTGGTTACGTTCCAGTTGCGCCTTATAAGTTGCCCGTTGCTGGGCAACTTGTGCCAGCCGATCCTGCGCATAAGCGACAGCCACATAATGGTTCACCACCCTGACTGCCAGTTGCTGGCTGCCCGCCCGAAAACGGCTGTCACTCATCAGAGCGTAAGCCTGACGGGTGCGATAACGCGCCCATACTTCGAAATCAATCAATGGTTGGGTCAAAATAACCGCACCGCTATAACTGTTATACTGTCGGTCACGGCTCTCTTTGACAATCCGGCCCCGCGGATCTACAGATTGCGCTTCCATCTGCTGCCAGTTTTTGGGCGCATTCTGGTAACTCAGGGATAACTTAGGCAACAGTTCCGCCAGCCCAAGATTTTTCTCTTCCTGACCCGCTTGCTGCTCTTTGACCGCCGCCTGAAACGTCGGATCGTGCTGCAATGCCAGCGCATAGGCTTGCGTTAAAGAAAGCGCACTGGCGGAACGGGGAGATAACGCCAGCAGCGGTATCGATAACAACAGTATCGATAAAAACCAGGAAACACGGTAATACATCAACATCCCCATTACTCCTCAATCAACGCGGTAGACGCCCTGTCCATTAACGGCTTGAACAGATAACTCAACAATGAACGCGAACCGGTTTTGACAAACACTTCAACCGGCATCCCCGGTTTGATCGTCAATCCAGTCAGCTTCCCCATGCCTGCCGGTGTGACTCTCAAGCGCATCTGGTAGTAAGGCTCCCTTGTCCGTTCATCGACCAAACGGTCGGCAGAAACCACCATCACCTTGCCCGCCACTTTCGGCGTCCGGTTCTGATTGAATGCGGTAAACATCAAATCAACCTCTTGCCCCACGGCCACTTTATCAATCAGGTGCACCATCAAACGCGCCTCGACTTCCAGCGCACTCTGGGTCGGCAGGATCTCCATCAATTTTTCACCGGCAGCCACCACACCGCCCAGAGTAAACACGGTTAACCCCACGACCGAGCCGTCTGCCGGCGCAATAATGGCCGTTTGTGACCGATCAAATTGAGCTGTTTCCAGCTTATTGCTCAGCTCATTAGCCAATACCTGCACATCAGCCAACTGGCTGCGGACTTCCCGTTGGTAATCGGCCTGACGCTGGATAACCCGCTGCTGCGTTTCCTGCCGCTGCTTTTCAAGCTGCCCCATTTTGCCGGTCATTTCCGCGATGCTGCCACTTAATTCACTTTGGCTGCGCAGTAATTCCAGATAGCGGTTACGGGGAAAATAGCCCTCCTCCGTCAGCGGTTGTAAATTTGTCACCTGTTCCTTGAGCGAAAGTTGTTGCTGCTGTTTACTTACCAAGGCTTCCCGCAGCCCCTTGATTTGAAAATTCAGCCCCTCTTCGGCCTGCCGCATTCCCGCCAGATCACTGCGCAACATTTCACGGCGTGATAAAAAGAGCTGTTTTTGTAAGGCCAGAATTTCGTTAATCCGCGGCTCTGGTAACTGTTCCAGCCGCACAGGAAAAACAATCGCCTCCTGCCCTTGCTGCTCGGCCAACAGTCGGGCTTCGGTGGCTAAGGTGGTATAAAGCTGCTGTTTCAGAGAATCAATTTGGGCGTTCACCTCCACCTGACTGAGCTGAACCAACACCTGCCCAGCCTTCACTTGTTCGCCCTCTTTCACCTGAATTTGACTAATAACGCCATTAATCGGGGATTGTACGGTTTTGCGGTTGCCATCCACTACGACCGTACCCGATGAAGCAACCCCTTTATCGAGTGGCGCAAATGCCGCCCAGATGAAAAACCCCAGAATGCCAACCCCAATCACCAGCCAACCTGTTCGCAGGTAACGATTGGCATCCAGCGGCAATAATTCCGACACCTCGTGTTGGGCATCCTTTGCGTTCGTCTGATAGGACATTTTTACTCCCAGATAGAAATCATGGATAGAAATCATGGATAGAAATCAGGTTACGAAGCACGTTCGACCGTTTTTAGTTGTGACGGTGGTTGTGAAGACGATTGAGACTGAGACAACGCCGCCATCACGTGTTGGGAAGAACCAAACATTTTCATTTTCCCCTGCACCAACAGCAAAATTTTGCTGGTTTGTGAGAGCAATGACGGCCTGTGGGTAATAACCACCACGGTTTTCCCTTGTTCCCGCAATTGGGCGATCGCATGGCTCAAGGCTTTTTCACCGATATCATCCAGATTCGAATTAGGTTCATCCAACACGACAAGTGATGGGTTGCCATACAGTGCACGCGCCAAACCGATCCGCTGTTTCTGCCCGCCGGACAACCCCATTCCCCCCGCGCCGATGACCGTGTCATAACCCCGCTCAAGATTAAGCACCAATTCATGGACACCGGCTTTTTTCGCCGCCTCAATGACTTTCTCCGGTTCAACATCATTAAAGCGGGCAATATTCTCCGCGATCGTGCCGCCAAACAGTTCAATCTCCTGCGGCAGATAACCAATGGAAACGCCTAACTCATCTTTGTTCCACTGGTAGATATCCGCATTATCAAGCCGTACAACCCCTTCCTGTGCCGGCCATATCCCGACCAACAGGCGAGCCAGCGTCGATTTCCCTGACGCACTGGGGCCAATCACGCCCAGAACATCCCCCGCCTCCAGCGCGAAATTGATATCCTGCAATACATAGGGGCTATTTCCGTTTTGCGCGACCTGACGTGCCCGTGTTTTACTCGGCGGCATGGCGGAAACGTTTTCCATCAGCAACACGCCCTTCGGCGGCGGCAATGACATGCCACTTTTACGTTCCGGCTGGGCTTGCAGCAGCTTATTCAGCCGTTGCCACGACAGCCGCGCCGCGCTCCAACTCTTCCATGCCTGTATCAACTGTTCAATGGGCGACAACGCCCTGCCCATCAGAATAGAACCCGCAATCATCATGCCGGGGGTGATATGGCCTTCAATCGCCAACCAGCCGCCCAAGCCAAGGATCAGCGATTGCAACGCCATGCGTACCGTTTTGGTCAACGCCGTAATCGCGGCCGCACGTTCACTGGCAATACGCTGAAAATTGAGAAAACGCTGATGCAGGCCAAACCAGCGCTGGCGCAATGCCGGCAACATGCCGAGCGCCTCAATCACTTCGGCATTACGCAAATTGGTACTGGCTAAGTTGGCGGAACGTAAAGAAAGATGGCTGGCTTCCGCTAAAGGCGCTTGGGACAGCCATTGGTTCAGCACGGCCAGCGCAATCAACATGATCGCCCCCACCAGCGCCAATAATCCCAAATACGGGCTGAACAGGAAAATAACACCAAGATAGACCGGGAACCAAGGCGCATCAAAAAAGGCAAACAGGGCATTGCCGGTCAGGAACTGACGAATAGTCGCCAAATCATTGAGCATCTGCCCGGCATCGGTAGAACCGTTTTTCAGGTTAGATTCATAGGAAGCGGTATAAACCCGCTGGTTCAGGCACATATCAAACTGATTGCCGATACGGATCACCACCTGACTGCGGATATATTCCAGCCCGCCCATCATGGCGAACATCCCCAGTGTGATTAATGTCAGCATCAGCAAAGTCATTTCATTACTGGATGGCAGCACCCGGTCATAGACTTGCAGCATATAAATGGAGGGAACCAGCATCAGCAAGTTGATAAATGCCGTAAATAATCCAATAGTCCAGAAGACCTTGCTGCGGGCACGGAGAACCTCCGTGATTTCATCCTTCGGAAAGCGTAATTTCACTGCAATCCCTTCATATTAACGGAAGCAAAATAAATGCGTTATCGGCATGAACGACTGAATTAGCCATTGAGTGTCAGGGTCAGTTCCCGGCCATCAACAAAATAAGCGACCCACTGTTCTGACTCATGACTGAAAAAGGCCACGCTGTTGCCATCACTATCGGTCAACGTGATGCCATCAGGCGACGGATACCATCCTGCAACCGACTGCCCAATTAACTCAGTGACACAAGCATCGCCTTTCGCCGCCCAAATTGTTCCCTCGGCTAAACGCGTATCCGTCAATTCAATCCGACACTGCTTATTCCCATCGGAGAGTTGCCATAACCCTTTCAACTCGCCAGCGGGTGGAAGTCTCAAACTACTTGCCATACATCCTCCTGTAACAAAGAGAGAGAAAATTATCGATAAGATCAAGGTTGATAAAAACGGTTTCGATCGATAAAACCGATAACCGCAAAGCAAGGGTTCCATCATCTTTCATTTCCACAATAATACTGCCGTCGCCTGAGTGGCATACGGCAATATTTTATTAAGGTGATAACAGCAATTAGACGATGAAATCGGCTTCAGTCAACGGCTGACCGATAACTTTCACCAGAAAATCATTGCCCGCCAGATCACCGCCAAGGCTAATTTCCAGATCAGTCACATCATTCGCTTCATCATAAGTGAACAGCACTTCGCCCGCCTTACCTGAGAACGCATCGACAAATTTGATATCGCCGGTAGCGCCGAAATTGAAATCAGACAGGTCAATCTTGTCTTCACCAGAGACAAAATCGTGGATCCAGTCTGGATTGTCTTTCAGTGATTCTTTGCCGTATAAGTACACAAATGTGTCGTTGCCTTCACCGCCCCACAGATGATCACCGCCCAGACCGCCATAAATGACGTCATCGCCTGCGCCGCCTTTCAGGATATTATCTGCGCTGTTACCGACCAGAATATCGTCACCGCTGCCGCCGATGGCGTTTTCAATCACAACACCACGGGCAATCGAAACGTTGCCTTTCAAGCCACCAACATCGGAGAAAGCACCTTCATTCAGGTTGATACGCTGATTTTGGCTAAAACCAGAGAAATCAAAGGTATCTTCACCGCCGGCATCCCAGACACTGAAGACAAGTTTGCTGTTCGCATCAGTGGCGGTCATAAAATCGCGATCGGTATTGGAATTAAAACCATATACGGTATCCCCTGTACGGGTTTCCATATTCGCGCCATACAGATCCTGAATGGCGGAAATATCATTCAGCAGCGGTGCCGATGAATAATTTCCTTTAAAATCTTGACCTGTGTATTTTTCACTGAAATAACTCATAACGGTATGAGCACGGGTATCTTCGAAATATTCCGCTGAATTGATATAGCCTGGGCGTATTTTATCAGAAGCGTCATAATCGGCAGGATGTTCCAACCCTAATGCATGACCAATTTCATGCGTGAACGTCTGGCGGGCATAACCATTCACACCAATATCATTATCAGCAAAAGTCTGGTCTTTAACATGATACCAAGAATAAGCCGTTTTCTGCCCATTTGGCAAAGTGGCGAATGCGTAATCGTCACTGCTGCTGTAATCAAAAAAACCAAAAGTGATATTGGCTTTTTTCATACTATCTACTTCGGTAAATTTAATGTTGGCAACATCAGACCAAGATTGTAAAGAGAGTCTTGCCGCATCTTTCTGTTCTTCATTAAAGGCACTGAAATCAGAAATATCAAACAACGGCATTATCGAAAATTTCGCACCCTGAATACGGACAGAAGGCTCAGTTTCCAGAAAATGGTACGATAATTCCAATGTACCGGAAGAATTAACGTATTTATTGGTCCAGTGATAATTTCCACGCAAAAGCTCATTAGGCGCTTCATCGGCTAATACCTTATGTGCCACACGGACACCCGGATCAGAATTTGGCACGTAGGCATTGAGCAGTGAATTAACATCCTGAACAGAATGGGAATCAGATAACCCCGAATAGGTATATTTTTTCTTTGAGGCCATGTAAATCTCCTGTAACAACAAGATAACTATTCTAAAACCCGAAATTTTTATAATAACGGGAGTAAGAGTTTTAAATTCTTTCTAAGGTGCCCTTAGAAGAAAAACTCCAGAATAAAATAGCGTTAGTTAGGGCCTGTGTAAAAATAATTCATATATCTTTTTAGAATACATATTGAGCAAATTTAATTTATGTAATGAATTATTCATTTCTCATTAAAATTTTTTTGATAATAAAGAAACAACATTATTTACTATTAAATAATGTTGCTTTTATCTGCTGGAAATTGATCTTAAGGAGGGATTATATTTTTATTTTTTATTCAGAGCATAACTCAGTTAGATGAGTGATTTTTGGTTTGTCTATTAATCAGATCGCTCAATTTTGATTGAATTTCCTACTCGCAATCTATTATTTAGAACAAGTAACTAATAATTTACTCTTTGTTATTGTCATGAGTATCACTATAACTCAATAGGCATTGTTTAATTTTAATTAAAAATTATCACGCATCCAGCTAATATAGGTATGAAATCATTATTTATAAAAGCAGACAAAATTAATGACATTATAAGAAAATAAATTAAACGACAAATAAAAAACATAACAATCCGTTTTAAACAACACACTAAATTTATTAAGTAAAAGACCAGAGTTACAACAAAAAAAACACTATTAACACTACGTTTTAATTTCAATATAAATAATAACAAAAATAACTCCGCATAATAGAGCCTATTTTTTAACAAAAAAGGATTGACACCAATGTAATTTCTCGTTAACTTTCATTTCCAATCGGTTTTACAAAAAAATAGCAAATAAAATTAAAAACTATATTTTTTACTTACTCATTTAATTTAAATCATTATTGAATAAATAGGAAATAAACGATGAAATATGATTTTATTGTTATTGGTTCAGGAGCAATAGGTAGTTCCATATCCTATGAATTAGCAAATAGAGAGTTTTCTGTTTGTAGAGTCGGCAATACAGATAGAAGTAATTCTGCCTCTAAAGCAGCAGGAGCTATGAATGGTTGCTTTGGTGAGATCACACAAGGTTTATTGGCCAGTCAACACGGAAAATTGAAGTTAGATATGGACTGTATTGCTAAAAATCTTTGGCCTACATGGGAAAAAAGGCTATCTAACTCCTCCGGTAATGACAAACCATTATTCACAGCGGAAGGAACTCATATAATTCTTAATACTGCTGGAATGAAAGAAGTTGATAGCCTCAATTATGATACTATTGAGCAATCGCTTATTCACTATTCAGTTCCTTATTCAACAATTGATCCACGAGAAATACAATGGCTTAATCCTAATGATCTAGTCCGTCCACTTCGTGCCTTATATATTCCTGATGAACATGCCGTAAATTCTGATCTATTACTTAAAAAGCTAGATGCAGCATTTATCAAGGAAGGTGGAACAATTATAGAAGAAAATGCTCAATGTGTGTTAGTTGAAAATGGTAAGGCAATAGGAGTTAAATTATTGAATGGAGAGTGCTTGCAGGCAAACAAGGTTATAGTCGCAGCAGGAGTAAACTCATTAGAACTTCTATGTAATTTACCTGAAATTTCTAAAAGAATCCCTCCAATATTTGCAGGTTATGGTGTATCAATTTTAGTCAGGGTACCAGAAGGCAAAAAGTTGCCAACGTCGGTCATTCGTACTCCTAATAGGGCATTTGCATGTGGCCTACATTGTGTACCACGAGGTGAGAGAATTTTATATCTTGGCGCAACCAATATCTTGGCAGAGAAACCACGTAAACATGCTTTAATTTCTGATGTTCAATTTTTACTAGATTGTGCATTAGAGCAGTTAGATATTAATCTTTATGATGCTGAAATTCTTTCAATTCAAGTCGGCAATAGACCCATTCCTGCTGATGGTTTTCCATTAATAGGGCCATGTGATGATACTAATATATGGCTTGTCACTGGAACATATCGCGATGGATTACACCAATCCCCTTTATTAGCTAATTATATTGCTAATTCTTTGACTGGCGTGGAAAACTCGCAAATTAACCTTGAGGATTTTAACCCTATCCGCCCACCATTAGCTGGCCTACCTCGTGAATTGATAGTTAAAGAAACTGTTCAACAAATGTTTGCTACAGGGTATGAATATCGTTGGGATATCAAACCCTATTGGCTACCATTGCTAGATAAGGGACTAACTGAAAACTATCAGGCTTTGATTGAATCTCTCCATCCTCATTTTACGCCTCCCCCAGAATTGGTCGCATTTTCTTACCTTTATGAATCAATGCGTCAGAAATTACATGCTTACTATGGAGTATGGTCATGAATTTCTCTCATGAATATCAAATTTTTATTGATAATGCTAGGAAACTTTTATCGGAAGCAGGTATTTGGGATGTCGAGTCAGATCTTGAATGTTTGGTCGATCGTTATTTGGAAAGACGCAATAAAGAACAAGCTTATAATGAATTCATGCTTGCAGTTTATGAACGCTGTAATCGCATACCGCTTGGGCATATTGTTAACTCTATAAATTTTGATGGATTACCTTTAGTTGTTGGTTCTGGAGTATTTGTTCCTCGCACTCATAGTCAACTTATTCATAAATGGATTAACAAAGAGAGTAACATTCCTTCTGGTTCAACTGTCTTAGATTTATGTTCAGGATGTGGTGCAATTGGTTTATCAATCGCTAAACGTCGTCCAGATTTAAATGTTGTTTGCGTAGAATACGATACGGTGGCCTTTCAATATTTAGTAAGAAATATTAATAGATTATCTAGTTTATCTATAAAGGCCCAAGCATTTCAAACTGATTTACGTGATCTTCAATCACTGGATAAATTTAAAGAGTCAGTCTCATTAATTGTAGCTAATCCGCCATACGTACCAGAAAAATACTCAATATTACCAGAATGGGAGAAACATCATCCTTATGTTTCCGTATATTCTGGAGATGATGGACTGGATTTAATTCGTTTGATCATAATTCAATCTAAGCAATCTCTTAAAGCAAATGGATGGTTGGTTATTGAACACCAAGAAAATCAACAAGATGTTATAAGAAATCTATTTTTAAAGGAAGGTTTTTCCCAAGTTAGAACGATTATTGATAATAATTTTTCAGACACAACTGGTCTTTCAGTTATTACTATTGGTATAAATAACTTTTAATCTTCAGTAGTTAATCTAGTGAATAACAAATTACAGGAGTAACACAAATGAATCAGAGAAATGAACAAGATTGGATGACAATACGTAAATCACGTACAACTGGCATTTTGAATCAAGCTATTAAAGAAGATTTAACCGGTTTCACAGTAACGAAGCGTATTGACAAAAAAATCACAACAGATAAAGGTAAAACTTTTACTGAATTTGTTTCATGCTCTTATTTAGGTTTAGAAAACCACCCCGCTTTAATAGAAGCAGCTAAACAAGCAATGAGCAAAACTGGAATTCATCTATCATCATCTCGTGGAGCTATGCGCCCACAATATCTACAACAATTAGAAGAATTATTATCAGAGATTTACAGAGGGAATTCAGTTGTAGTTTTTACATCTACCAGTAATGTTCATCTTGGTGTACTACCATTATTAGGAAGTGGTTCTTTACCAAGTTATGCTATTACTCGCCCTGTACATTGGTTAATAGACAAAACAGCACATGCTTCTATGCAAATTTTACGCGGCATCCTTGAACAATTTGGATTAGTATCAAGAATTGATAGTAGTGATGAAGAATCTATACAACAAGCTTTACAAGACTGTAAAAGAAACAATCACACTCCTATTCTATTGATTGATGGGATTGGTTCTATGACAGGAGTACTTCCGGTAGCAGAATTATCTAATAAGTTATCAGCTGCTGGAGGATATGTATACGTAGATGACGCTCATGGTATTTCTATAGTTGGAAATCATGGTTCAGGTTATTGTTTCTCTTCCTTAGATCATCAATTACCAGAGAATCTTATAATTGCAAGCTCATTATCCAAAGCTTTTGGAGGCTCTGGTGGTTTTGTCGTAGTTAAAGATACAAAAGACGTTGAAGTGATCACTACATTAGCAAATACTTTAGTTTTTGGTCATTCAATTATGGTTCCTATGCTAGCGGCTAATGTTGCTTCAGCAAAAATTCATCTTACAACTGAAATACAAACCAGACAAAAAAAATTATGGGAAAACATTAAGTTATTTGACTCATTAAGCCAAAATAGTCTAATGAATGCTGGTGCTATATCTCCAATTCGTGGCGCTATGTTTGAAAATGAAGCAGATGGTTTTGAAGCTGCACGTATACTACATAACAAGGGTATATTATTATTTCCCGTGTTTTATCCATTTATATCTGAAGGTAAAGCCATGCTTCGATTCGCCTTCTCTTGTGAACATAAAGAAAGCGAAATAATACAACTATCCGAATCTCTGATTGAAATAAAAGATAGAGGGTTAAGTTGGCTAAAACCAGAAGGAATTATTCCACAAGTTTAAAAAAACTGATTTAAAAGCAAACCCATATAAAAAGGAATACTAATATTCATGAATAAATTAACAAAGACAAACCATCAAAATATATTACAACCATATAGGGATTCATTAGATATTATTAATACTAAAATCCTTACTCTTCTTTCTGAGCGCATGAGTATCTGCATGAAAATAGCGAAAATAAAGGCAGAAAAAAATATTCCAATGATGCAACCTCAACGCATAAATTCATTAATGAAACTATTAAAAGAAAGATCTCAAGAATTCAAGTTAAGAGAAGAGTATACAAAATCAATATTTGATTTAATTATTAAGGAAACATGTTATCAAGAAAGTATCTTGATAGAAAACTTTTTAAACAATAAAGATAAATAAAGATGAAAATACTACTTATTGATAATTACGACTCTTTTACACAAAATATCGCTCAATACTTATACGAAGTTACTGGAGTGGAACCCGCTGTAGTGGCTAACTCTGTATCTTATGACGAGTTATTTATAAATAACTATGATGCAGTAGTTATTTCACCAGGCCCTGGTCATCCATCTATATTCAATGATTTTGGGGTTTGCTCTAAAGTAATTCAAAATTCTAATATTCCTTTGTTAGGGATTTGTCTTGGTCATCAAGGAATTGTTTTATCCTTTGGTGGTTCTGTAAACCATGCACCTAAACCAGTGCATGGCTATCGCGACAGAATAAATCATACAAAAGATGGTTTATTTTACAACTTACCTAAACGTTTTGAAGTTGTTAGGTATCACTCTTTAATATGCAATAACTTACCAGATGATTTAAAATGTTCAGCTTGGACTGATGATGGTTTAGTCATGGCAGTAGAACACAAAACAAAACCTATTTTTGGAGTCCAATTTCATCCTGAATCCATTTATTCCGAATATGGACATGAAATACTGAAAAACTTCATTGAAATAGCCAAAAAATATAATGAAAAAAGTAAAAAAAAACCTTGTTCAGTAATTGAATCCTATTTACTGATAGGGGGTAAAATTCATTATACTTTAAATGCCCGTGAATATGAAACAAAAATAGATCCTGAACTATTTTTTATGCATAATTATGGTGATGAAAATTACGCCTTTTGGCTTGACAGTGAAAAATCCGATAATCCAAAATCTCGATTTTCAATAATGGGTGGTAATGATTCTTCGCAATCCATTATTATACGGTACAGCGTTCAAACAGAAACATTAAATATGATCGGCCCAGATGGTGAAACCTGTATTCAAGGTGATTTTTTTTCACAATTATCTATTTTATTAGAAAAAATTGAAATATCTTCACCTAAAGAGCTTCCTTTTGGATTCAAAGGAGGCTTTATTGGTTATCTAGGGTATGAACTAAAATCACTAACAATAGGAGAAAAAAAACACAACTCAGAATACCCAGATTCTTTATTGATATTCACTCCCCATTTTTTTGTTTTCGATCATTTTACAGAAAAAATTTACGAATGTATTTTACTACCTTATGGAGATATTCCCAAATGGTCAACAAAAAACATTCCTATACACAATAAAGAAATAAGGAAAAACATCCCTAACTTTTCTCCTGGGCCTGTAGAATACAATAAAATAGACCTTAAAGACTCTCGAGAAAAATATATAAATAAAATAGAAAAAACACTTCAGTATATTAAAGATGGAGAGTCTTATGAAGTATGCTTAACTAACAGAGCAAAAATGAGTTATACCTATCCACCTTTTTATGCTTATAAAAGAATGCGTCATATAAGCCCGGTTCCTTATGGTGCATATTTATCATGCGGTGATTTTTATATACTAAGTTCTTCTCCAGAAACATTTTTATCTATTGATTCTGCTAGAAATATTGAATCTAGACCTATAAAAGGAACAAGGGCAAGAGGAAGAACAAAAGGTGAAGATCAATTACTATGGAATAATTTGAATAATTCTAAAAAAGATAGGGCTGAAAATTTAATGATTGTTGACCTTGTACGTCATGATCTCAATCATGTATGTACCCCGGGAAGTGTACATGTTCCTGAACTATTCAAAATTGAAAGTTTTTCTTCTGTCCATCAATTAGTTTCAACAATACGTGGTCAATTGAGAGATAATATGCCTGTAATGGAAGCTGTTCGTGCCTGCTTTCCTGGAGGCTCAATGACTGGAGCACCGAAGAAGCGTACAATGGAAATTATCGATTCTTTAGAATCTTCAGCTAGAGGAATTTATTCTGGAGCTCTTGGGTGGTTTTCTTTTAGCGGCGAAGTAGAATTAAGCATTATTATACGTACAGCAGTATTACGCGGTAAATGTGCAGAATTTGGTATAGGCGGTGCTATTGTCGCTGATTCTGATCCTTATGGAGAGTTCGAAGAAACATTGGTTAAAGCTAGTGTGCCACACTTTTGTTTTAGTGATATTAAGGAGAATATGTGAATAACCTTAAGATAGTAATTCTAGGTAGTAACGGTGCTATAGGTTCTTTTTTGGGACGTATTTTTTCTACTTCTGGTCATACTGTACATGGAATAGATAAACAGCTTTCAGGAAATTATACATATTATTCCCAAATAGACTTATTAGATCCTACTTCAAATATTGATGAAATATTCAATGAAGCAGATGTAATAATATTTGCGTTACCTGAAACAGTTGCAATTAAAGCACTGCCATGGGTTTTATCAGCTATCAACGATAATGTATTGATAGTGTCAACCTGCTCTGTTCAAGAACCTTTTTACTCTTCATTAAAAACTATTTCTCCTCAACAACCTTTTATTGGTATTAACCCCATGTTTTCTCCCTCCCTACAGGAGAAGAATCGTCCCGCAGTTTTAATTATCGAAGATATGCATAATGAACATGGCTGGATTGAATTAGTATTGACAAAGTTTCAAATGCGTATTACTAAAATGCGACCAAAAGAGCATGATAAAGTCATGGCGTTATGTCAAGTGTTACCCCATGCACTTATACTAGCATTTGGTTTGGCATTAAAATCGAATTCAATTGATATAAATGTGTTATATAATATCACCCCACCTCCAATGCGTACAATGTTAGCTTTATTGTCAAGACTCTTGGTTAATCCAAAGGAAATTTATTGGGATATTCAATATGAAAATTATATGGCTGTAGAAATTCGTAAAAATATATTAGATGAATTATCTTTGTTAGATTCAATGGTTCAGTCTGGAGATAAGGTGGAATTTAATCATTCCTTAGATGAAATTAAAATAAAATTAGGGGAATGGCTCTATACTAGCTATACTGATTGTCAACACATTTTTCAAAGTTTAAATGAAGATAAGTAAGAAGGAGTGAAAGTGATGTCATTTAGTGGCACTACCAAAACCAATGAGCAAGCGGGACTTCGTAATTGGCTAGGATTATTGATATTAATGCTACCTGTTTTATTAGTAACAGTAGACAATACTATTTTAGGTTTCGCTTTGCCAAAAATAGCAAGTGCACTGGAACCAAGTGCAAACCAACAATTATGGATAATTGACGCTTATGCATTGGTATTAGCAGGACTTTTAGTTTCTATGGGGAGCATTGGTGATCGTATTGGCCACCGTTTTTTATTATTATTTGGTTCATTGGGATTCACAGTTGTTTCAGTTTTGACAGCATTGTCTACATCCCCAGAGCAATTGATTATAGGGAGAGCTGCACTTGGTTTTTTCGGTGCAATGTTGATGCCATCAACTTTAGCATTAATCAGTTCTCTTTTTAAAAATCGTGAACAACGTCGTTTAGCTGTCGCAATTTGGGCAACAACATTAACTGTCGGTTCTGCTCTTGGTCCTGTTGTGGGCGGTATTTTGTTACAATATTTTGATTGGAATTCAATTTTCTTATTAGCAGTACCTGTATTAATACCTTTATTAATTTTTGGTACTATTCTATTACCTGAATCTGATAAAAAGAATACGGGAATTATCGATGTCTATAGCATTTTATTATCAATAATAGCAATGACTGGAATTGTGTATGCGATTAAACAGTTAGCGAGTAATGGATTCGAAATCAGTGTAGTTTTAGAATTTATCATTGGTTTTATTGCTGGAGTTCTTTTTGTCCGTCGACAAAAAAAGCTATTAACTCCTTTGATGGATATATCTCTATTTAGTAATGGCGTATTTACTGGTTCAATCATAGTTAATTTACTCAGTTTAGGTTTACTAATTGGCTTTGTATTTTTTGCTACTCAATTTTTACAAATTGTGCTTGATATGAAACCAATATCTGCCAGTCTTGCTCTAGTTCCTGGTCAAATTCTTGCAATTTTTGTTGGAATTTTAATTGTACCTGTTGCACAAAGAGTCCCTACATATTGGCTAGTACCCGTTTTGTTGGCACTAGCGGGTTCTGCATTTTTCTTAATTGCCTGTATAGGTAGTTATTTAACTTCAATAGTTATCGCTTTTGCATTATTGAACATAGGCGTAGGTGCAATCGCTTCAGTTTCTAATGACTTAGTTCTTTCATCTGTGCCTTCTTCCAAAGCCGGAGCAGCATCGGCAATCAGTGAAACAGCTTACGAGGTTGGTGTAGTTCTTGGAACAACAATTTTAGGGGGATTAATCACCGCTTTTTATCGTTTAAACTTGACATTGCCAGATGGAGTTTCTCTAGAACAAACAGGATTAGCTTTAGAAACTTTAGCTGGAGCTTATGTAGTCGCAGATTCACTGACAGAAAGTCAGGGGCGCCAATTAATTGAATCAGCCTCATATTCTTTTACAAACGCCATTAATACTACTAGTTGGTTAACATCAGTATTAACTATAATAGTAGTCTTTATTTCCTGGAATCTACTGAAAACATCGAAGACAAAGTAAATATTTTTGAAACATAACAATGTAATTATGTTAGCTTAAAAGCAGCATTAAATTTTTTAACTTAATGCTGCTTTATGAAAAACTAATTTCAAATGTAAATTAATATTTAATTTTCCGTTTTCAAAGGATTTAAATTTCATTTAAAAATTACTCACCATCATTAACAAATATATTTTCAATCGATATACCTGGAAAATAATTTAAATTTTATCAAACCCACCATAATATTCTAAAGGGAACTATTATGTTTAATTTAACAGGAAAAATAGCTCTTATTTCAGGGGGAACAAAAGGTATAGGGAAAGGAATCGCAAAAGTGTTAAAAAAATCAGGTGCAATTCCTATTATTTCTGGGACTAATAGTATTAATGGACAAAAAGTAGCAGAAGAGCTTGAAGTTGATTTCATTCCACTTGATGTATCGAACCAAATTGCGTGCAAAAATGCTGTCGACCATATTGTAAAAAAATATAGTCGACTAGATATTTTGTGTTCAAATGCAGGGGTTTTTCCACAACATCATATAAAAAAAATGACTGTTGAAGATTGGGACTATGTCCTAAACATCAATCTTAAAGGAACATTTTTTTTAGTGCAAGCAGCCCTAAACGTCATGGAAAAACAAAATAATGGAAGAATCATTATTACTTCATCAATTACGGGAGAGAAACTGGGAATTTCAGGTTCTAGTCATTATGGTGCGAGTAAAGCAGGACAATTGGGTTTTATGAAAAGTGCAGCTCTTGAATATGCGGAAAAAAACATAACCATTAATGCCATTATGCCTGGTTATATTCTAACGGAAGGATTGCAAGAATTCGGTAACGATTATTTAAAACAGTTTATAAATGAAATACCAATGTGCAAACTGGGAACTCCTGAAGATATTGGTTACACAGTTTGTTTCCTAGCATCAAATGAAGCAAAATATATTACTGGACAAACTATTGTAGTCGATGGAGGAGTGATAATATCATAATTTTAAAACATCACAATAATATATATTATACGTTGAGATTAATGGCATATTTATAGAATATAATTGCTGATAGATTAAAAAACACGTTATGTGATAATTATTGAAACATCTATGCCTCAAAATACCATTTGACATAATGAATGCTATACTTTCACAACAGACACTTATAAATTACTATACATAATTTATGTTACCGTAAAGCAATTACCTCCATTGATAAACAATGGCAACCATTAAATTTTATTGTAAAACGATCTGGAGTATATATGAACGACTTGAAAGGAAAGATAGTTTTAATTACGGGAGCAGCTCGTGGTATCGGACGGGGCATTGCATTAAGATTAGCCAGAGAAGGATGCCACCTTTCTCTAGTTGACCTGAATGTAGATGAACTAAAAAAAGTCAAAGAAGAAGTTGATAAATTAGGTTGTAAATCGGAAATTATAGTTTCTGACATTAGTCAAAGGAATGAAGTATATCAGGCTATTGAATATACATCTGATAAATTAGGAGGCCTTGATGTAATGATTAATAATGCGGGAATATCTCAAGTAAAAAAAATAGCAGATGTACTACCCGAAGATTTAAATAAAATATTAGATATTAATATTGGTGGTGTCATTTGGGGGATTCAAGCTGCTGCCGAACAGTTTAAGAAATCAAATAAAAAAGGAAAAATAATTAATGCAGCTTCTATTGCTGCTCATGACGGATTTGCCATGCTAGGCGTCTATTCTGCGACTAAATTCGCAGTTAGAGCACTAACTCAAGCTGCTGCCAAAGAATACGCCAGTTTCGGCATTACTATAAATGCGTATTGCCCAGGAATTGTGGGAACTGATATGTGGATAGAGATTGACGAGCGTTTTTCAGAGATTACAGGAGTCCCAAAAGGCGAAACATATAAAAAATTCATAGATGAAATTGCATTAGGAAGAGCGCAAACTCCAGATGATGTTGCAGCGTTAGTTGCTTTTCTTTCTAGTAACGATTCTGACTATATTACAGGGCAATCAATTATTACTGATGGTGGTATTATTTATCGATAAATTTTGCAGGAGAGGTTTTAAGTTGAGAATAATGCTGCCAACAAGGCAGCATTCTTATTTCTTAGCAATCAAGGAGACTCAATAATCCCGCTCGGAGGCATAAAGAGACCAGATACGACGAACATGTACGGTGATCTCTTCACGATCGTGGTACAGGTGTTTCGCCTGAATCTGCGCATTCACACCATTTTCTTTCAATTGCTGTTCTATCTTTCGCAAAATATGCGCCACTTCCTCATAACGCTTTTTCATCGGCAACTTAAGATTGAAGATCGCCTCACGACACCAGCTTTGCACCAGCCAATCCGTCATCAGTTGGGCAACCTTGGCGGGTTTTTCAACCATATCACACACCAGCCAGTAAATGTTTTTCGCCGGCGGTTCAAATTTAAAGCCATCCGCGCGGTGATGCTTCACTTGCCCGGTATCCATCAAGCTATCCGCCATCGGCCCGTTATCTACCGCATGAACCAACATACTGCGTTTCACGAGCTGGTAAGTCCATCCGCCCGGACAAGCACCGAGATCCACGGCATGAAGGCCACTGTCCAGCCGCTCTTCCCATTCGTCATAAGGAATGAAAACATGAAAGGCTTCTTCCAGTTTCAATGTTGAACGGCTTGGCGCATCGGAAGGGAATTTCAGGCGAGGAATGCCCATATAAAAACGGGAGTTATTGTTGCTGTAGGAATACCCGACATAGCAGCAACCCGGTGCGATAAAAAAGACATGGATCACAGGGCGATTGTGACTTTCCTTCGCCAGCAACAGTTTTTCCTGCCGCAGGGCATTACGCAGCGGAACCGTAAACTTACGGCAAAATTTCATCAACTCCTTGCCTTCATTGGTATCCGGCACTTCCACGCGCAGCTCGCCCGCCCGTTCAACGACCCCCATCAACATGCCGGTAATCGGCGTAATGCGATCTTCCTGCGGCAAATTTTTCAGCAATTCTCCCACCACCAACATTTGACGGGCAAAAATCAATTCACTGAACGGAATTTCACGGATCAGGCGATCCGCATCATCCGGCTGATAACACTCAAACAGCACATATCCGCTGTTCTCTTTCACACGGGCAAAACCGTAAACTTCTTTTTTACCCGCTTTATCGGTAATTTCTGCCGCACACTCTTTTTCAAAACCCGGGCGGCAATATAAAACAACTTTATTCATGGCTAGGCGCCGATTTCCTTAGACGCAGAGCGCCAATTAATACACATAACCAACCAATAAGAAAACTGAACCCACCGATTGGCGTCAAATAAACCAGAAATTTTAGCGGTAAAAAGGCCAGACAATAAAGACTGCCGCTAAACAGCACGATGCCTGCTGCGAAAAAAATCCCACTCCAACCCCATGGCGTGACGGGCTGGCGCATCGATAAAACGGCCAGCGCCATCATGGCGAGGGTATGCAGCCCTTGATATTGCAGGCCGGTATGTATCCATTCCATCTGACGCGGTGTCAAGACAGGTGCCAACAGATGTGCCCCCATCGCGCCCAATGCCACGTAAAAAAAGCCACTGATCGCAACAAAAATCAGCATGGTTCGACTGCTCATCACACAGCTCCTGTTTATCCGCTATTGGCGATAGCCATTAAGTGTGTTGGGTGATAAACCCTAACCTTTCTTGCTCCGTCGCCGCCTGAGTCAGTATCCATTTACGGAAAGCGGCGATCTTGCCCAATTCTGCCTGATTATCGTGACAAACCAAATAAAATGCGTTCTTACTGACCAAAACATCATTGAATGGGCAAACCAGCCGCCCTGCATCAATTTCATTCTGTGCCATCACATTATTCGCCAGAGCCACGCCTTGACCGTGTACAGCCGCTTGGATCACCATCGCACTATGGCTGAATATCGGCCCCTGCTGCACATTGATCTGCTGCTGCATATCAAGCTGGCGGATATAGGCTTGCCAATCCCGCCGGGATGAATCGTGCAACAAAGTATGCCTGGCGAGATCGGAGGGCGTTTTCAAGGGGCGATCTCCCGTCAACAGTGAAGGAGAACAAACCGGCAACAGGTATTCCGGATACAGGCGATCCGTCCGCAACCCCGGCCAATTGCCCCGGCCATAAAAAATCGCGACATCGACATCATCCGCCAGTTTATCTTCTTCCCGATCCACCGCCTGAATGCGGACATCAATCCCCGGAAAACTCTGGTTAAAACCAGAAAGCCGGGGCACCAGCCACTGAATGGCAAAACTGGGGGATAAGCTGACCGTTAGCGCACCCTTGGCACTGCGCGCCTGAAGTTTACGGGTCGCGTCATTAATGGCGGTAAAAATTTCCTTGATATCGAGATAGTAACTTTGCCCATCTTCCGTTAACAACAGCGACCGGTTACGGCGACGAAAAAGTTTCAATCCCAGAAAATCTTCCAGACTTTTCATTTGGTGACTCACGGCGGCCTGAGTCACAAATAATTCTTCTGCCGCTTTAGTAAAACTTAAATGACGGGCGGCGGCATCAAAAACGCGTAACGCATTGAGTGGAGGCAAACGTTTAGACATGTTCGTTTCTTATGTGATAGTGACGATACCGGTAACTCTTTTCATTCAGATATTAGTTTTTATAATCCGAATCATTATAATTTGTCCATTGATGATATACCAGCAAATCCCTATAGTGTGCGCACTTCCTAAGCCGGAACGAAAAGTCTCTTTGTAGCGATACTCTGAAACTTTTGGCTTTGTGGTTGTGATGTTGTGTTTGCAAGTTGTCTGGAAAACCAGACTTTGTAGCATAAGCTACTGTTTTTTTTCACTTCCTGTACATTTACCCTGTCTGTCCATAGTGATTTTTTTATGCACCGCAATTGCGGTGCTTTTTTTCCTGACGTTCTCCTGTAAAATTCCGCTTCTCTTGGTTAAAGAAAAGAGTGAAAGAAAAATTTATTCTTTATTACACAACGATTAAATTAGCGCCGTTTATGAAAGCTTTTGACTCCGCAAAATTCCGCCAGCAATTTCCCGCCCTGCAACAATCCACCACATTTCTGGACAGTGCAGCCACAGCATTAAAGCCGGCATGTATGATTGAAGCAACTGAACACTATTACCAAAACCACAGTGCAACCGTACATCGCAGCCAACATGCCACCGCGCAGGCCATCACTGCCCGTTATGAGCAAGCTCGTTCACTGGCGGCGGAACTGATCCATGCGCCATTACCCGAAGATATCATCTGGACGAAAGGGACAACGGAGTCGATCAATCTGGTCGCCCAAAGCTACTTTCGCCCTCGCCTGCATGTTGGTGATGAAATCATTGTCAGCGAGCAGGAACACCATGCTAACCTGCTGCCGTGGCTGATTCTGGCTGAACAGACGGGTGCTAAAATCGTTAAATGGCCGCTTGGCAATCAACGCCAGCCAGAAATCGCGACTCTCGCAAACCTGCTGAATCAGAACAGCCGCCTGGTCGCCATCAGCCAAATGTCTAACGTGACGGGTGCCGCCGTCGATTTGGCGCAAGTCACGGCACTCGCCCATCAATATGATTGCCGCGTTCTGGTCGATGGTGCCCAGGGTATCGTGCACGCGCCTGTCAATGTGCAGCAACTGGATATCGATTTTTACGCCTTCTCCGCCCATAAACTGTATGGGCCAAATGGCGTGGGGGTATTGTATGGCAAAAGTGAATGTCTGAATGCGATGTCTCCGTGGCACGGCGGCGGCAAGATGCTGACCCATGTCTCATTTGACGGTTTCACACCGGAAGCCGCCCCTTATCGTTTTGAGGCAGGAACCCCCAATGTTGCCGGAGTGGTCGGCTTTGCCGCAACCCTGGAATGGCTGAAAACCCTTGATATCCCGCTGGCTGAATCCCATGCCATTGCCCTGACGGATTACACCGAACAACAACTCAGCAAGCTGGCAGGTTTTACCAGTTACCGGGCGGCGGGTTCCAGCTTGCTGGCCTTCAATATCGCCGGCATACACCACAGTGATTTAGCCACGCTGATTGCAGAACAAAATATCGCCCTGCGCTCCGGCCAACACTGCGCCCAACCCTTGCTGGACGCCCTTGGCATCAGCGGCTGCCTGCGCGCTTCGTTTATGCCTTATAACAACCAGCAAGATGCGGACAGATTGATCAGCGCCGTCACGTTTGCGCTGTCGTTGTTGGGGGAGTGATAGTGACTGGCTTTTGTACCTCATCCCTCATACGGCATTCTTGCGGTACTTGTTCCTGAGCAGGAACTTAAGATCAATCAGGCTATCGGCCTCAAGGCTGACAACTTCCAGCTTTTGCAGGGTGCCGAAAGGGCGGGTTTTGTCGGCTTGGGTATCCGGCGCATGACCGATTCACAGGTAAATTGCTGCATGATTTGTTTGTTCAGTTCGGGAATAACGGTATAGCCACCCTCGGACAGCACGCCCGTAGACAAGGCGCGGGTCTCTCCGGTCACGATATAGTGACGCAGTTCGTCGAACTGTTTGGCTTCATCGGCATTGAGTGAACACTTTTCGTTTTCGGCTTTGGTAAGCAGGATGCGCATCTGGGTAGCTAAATCGGCTTTTTGCTGGCGTAATTCAAGTAGCTTTTTATGGTGTTTTATGGTTGGTTATTCTGCTTAAGACACTATTTAACATCATAAAAAATGATAAAAAAGCCCCTGACATTCAGAGGCTAAACTTGCGAAAACATGAGGACGGAATATTTACAAAGATTTTCATTTTAAATGACGGTATAAACCACTATTCTGCTAAACTTACTATTCTTTGACTTTTATTATGTAGGTTTTATTAAACTCCCTGCTCCCTGAAAACATTGTTCCTCTAACTCCTCCTCCTACTGAGATATGTATCTCCCCTACTTTTGATGGTTTGCCGATTATCATTAACTTGTTGTAATTATTTGATATTTTTTCCTTGCCATCAAGTGTAAATTTCTCTTTATGAGGACTCCATTTTATTCCTGAATCAGGTGGTTCTATAATAATTGGTGTTTTGGAATATACACCACCGCCTTCTATAAGAATAGAAACATGATATTCCTTGCCTACAGTGGCATCCGGCAGATAGTTTCCTTCGGGATAAACAGATACCGATGTTGAGCTACATGATGATGTAAAAATAATAAAAAGTAACAATATTATTTTTCTCATTTTTATTTCATTGGTTTAAAAACCAACCCTCCAAAAGTATGTTCAATAAAATAATCGTACGAAGTATTTATTTTTACCCACGGCTTAACCTCTCCCCATGAAAACAATGTAATATCAACATTGTTTTCATGTTTTTTTACTTTATCTTTCCAAACAATCCAGTGGTTTTTTCCAGATGTTTCTTTCATATTCTTTAACATGCCAGCAGAAATTAAAGAAATCACATGATAACCTTGTTCAATATAATTATTCAGTTCTTCGATACCCTCTTTATTACTATGCATTAAACTAATATTACTAAACACTTTTTCATAACCCGCTTTTTCAAACCATTCTGTCAATTTTCCCCACATTGTAATACCAGCCACTTCATCATCAACCTCATCATAACTCATAATCATATTTTCTGAATCTCTTAAGCTTGCCAATGTCAACCAATCTAACCCAGATATTCTTTCACCATATTAATTATAAAAAGTACCTTTAGGATGTCGGCAACCCTCACCCGGTTTAATTTCCAGTTGACCAATTTTAGTTTTGCCATATTTCCATAATTCGCGAGCAGCTTGCTCATAAATATCCGGTCTGTCTATTTGCAGGCAATAAAAAAAAGCAGCAGGGCCACATAAACTTGCTCCATTTTGATCCGGATAAGTTCTTTTAGACAACCTATCCTGAATTTGTGATTCAATTTTACGTTTTTCAAACGGATCGTGTGGGTGACCAACTGGATATTCTTTAGCAATAAAAGGTCTTTCAGGAACAGTAATCTTTAGTTCAACGGTATTATCCCCATCGCTGACAGGTTTTGTTTCAATCGTACTTTCAAAATAACAGGCATTCTCCCGTTTTTTATCCGAGCAAGCTTTACCTGATACAAACTCACCAAGTGTATACATCTTTTTAAACGGGGCTTGCAATGCCTGAATTGTATTTGAACCATGCTTACGGTAAAGCATCATTTGCATAATATAAATCACGGAAAGAGAGTCATCTGTTACCTGCGTGACATGCTGTTGTGTTGCATAATTACTCTGTAGTTTCTCCCGAAAAACATCGAGTAATATATGGAAATTACCTTTTGCATCCTGACGATAAATGGTTAAATCGTAAAGTAGGTTTTCCGCAGGAACATTGGATTCTATCTTTGTCTGAACGGTATAGGTCGGCATGGTATTAATCCTTTAAAATGTGAAAACTCAGGTTCTTTTTGTCATCAGTGAGATGCCATTGGGTAAAACCCTGCTTATCTGTCACGCCTTCTTTTATCTGACCATCCGGCAGGCAAACCCGATATTTACGCTGAATTAAAAGGTTGCCTTCGTCATCCGTACAGCGATAGCGGGCATGATGGCGCGAATCTTTCACCGGAGTTTCCTCAACCAACGGTTTAATATTAGAAAATCCAGACAAAAGCGGCCTTTCTTCTTCACGTCCCTGCAACTGCGATATCGCATAGCCTGTTGTCCCTGCCGCGCGATGCGTGAATGATATCGACTTATAATCAAGCTGTACCGTTTCATACGGGATCTGGTCATTGTCATCTATCGAATGCGGGTAGTGACAGGAAAAATCAACGATGGTTGCGCCTGTCAGTTTGATCTCATAAAAAAATTCCAACTGTCCGGCAAGGTTTACGCGGTAACACTTAAAAAGGGCATCCAGCAACTCGTTCTTGTCTATCGCCAATCCCAGCAACGGAGAAGATTTATCAATGGGTTTGGTAAAGCTGACCGGGAGATGATTAACATTCTGATCACGTGTCATCATATGGCTGAGGTGTAATACCTGTATTTCATCTTCCCGCCCGGCCTGATAGCGGTTGCCGATAGATTCGGGGGTTGAACACCCCGCCGAGATTAAGCCTTGTTTCTTGCCCTTTAACGACAAGTAAATAAGATAGGACATTCCTGTCTCCTGTCATCTGATTTTCAATGGATGCTCATTACAGCATCAATTAAACAGGATATAATAGTAATACTTATCTATTCCAGCGTGAATAAAAGATCGCCAGTAAAATTGTGATTAATCTCTATTCTTAAATAAAATCAGATAATTACATAATTTAAATTTCAGATAGCACCCTAATAAAAAAACAAATTGATATACTAAATTTATCTTCTTAGATTCATCCGGCTTTTATTTTCCTGCCAGAAGCCATTCTTCGGCCTCTTCGGAGATCCCCTTTTGTTTTATTTTGAAACTGTGTTTGATTGAGAGGAAAAATCTAAAATTTATTATTTCAATGAAAATTAGATTTAAATCACACTTCTTCCGAAAAGGTTGTTTTTTCCACGACCTTAAGGGAAATTAATTCGATGAAAATTCCAACGTATTATAATGATGATAGCTATTCACCCTTCCTTGCATTGTCATTTTCCGTATCAATAACTTTCGTTTAAAAGTATAGCTGCTATGATCCTCAAATCTTATCCAAGGATAATCAGCAACAAACACACAACAAGATAAACACCCCATGACACAACGCACAGACGCTCTCCTTGCTCCGCATCCTTTTGGCACCGAAATCACGGAGCAACAACTTATTGAAAACTTTCAGCAATGCACATTGTGGGAAGATCGTTATCGGCAGCTCATCGGTCTGGCCAGAAAGCTGCCGCCGTTGGCGGATGAGCTAAAACAACCCAATATCGAAAGATCCGGCTGTGAAAATCGGGTTTGGCTGGGGTATCAACGGCTGGCAGACGGCCGATTGCATTTTTATGGTGATAGCGAAGGCCGCATTGTCAAAGGCTTATTGGCCATTCTGCTGACCGCTGTGGAAAGCAAAACCCCCGAACAGGTTTTGCAAACACCGTTAACCGGGCTATTCCAACAACTCGGCCTTGAGCAGCAACTCAGTGGCTCAAGGCTCAATGGGGTGAGATCCCTGATAAATACCATTCAGGAAATTGCTCACACCAACGTTCATTAGGTTCGTTTACAGCGTATTTTCCCGTTCAGCTTTTGCCACCATTTTTTTCAAGGCGTGGGAGACAGCAACAAAACCAAAGGTCGCCGTGACCATCGTTGCGGCACCAAAACCGGAAGCACAATCCATGCGTTTGGAACCCTCCGCGGTACGCTTGGCCGCACAAACTGTACCGTCAGATTGCGGATAAACTAACTGTTCGGTGGAAAAAACACAGTCAATGCCCAATTTACCCTTGCCGTTTTTCACGACGCGGTAATCGGATTTCAAGCGCTCTTTCAATTTCGCCGCTAAGGGATCTTGCACCGTTTTCGCCAAATCCACCACTTGAATCTGGGTAGGATCAAGCTGCCCGCCTGCTCCGCCCGTCGTCACAACTGGGATCTTATCGCGGCGGCAATAGGCCAACAACGCCGCTTTGGGTCGAACACTATCAATGGCATCAATCACATAACTGAAACCTGTAGACATCAATTCCGCCACATTATCTGGGGTGACGAAATCATCAATACAAGTGACCTGGCACTCAGGATTGATAGCGCGTATCCGCTGGGCGATAACTTCCGTTTTTGGCAAGCCCACATTCTGTACTAAAGTATGCAACTGACGGTTGGTATTGGTGATACAAACATCATCCATGTCAATCAGCGTAATCGCACCGATACCGGTACGCGCCAGAGCTTCTGCCGCCCATGACCCCACGCCGCCAATGCCCACCACACAAACATGTGAATGGGCAAATAATGAAAGCGCTTTTTGACCATATAACCGAGCTGTACCCGCGAAACGCTGAAGATAAGCGTCAGAGAGAGAAAATTGCATGGCTAACTAAATCCCGCATAAAACCGATATCCCTATTGAGACAGGCTATCGATTGATTGTTTAAATTGGCGGGGATCTTACTGGTTTGCCGCCAAAAAACCAGATGGGGCTTTCTTTAATACCCAAACCCGACCATAGTGATTATAAAAACCTGCCATTTCCCCTGCTTTCTCACCAACACCATGATAAATATCGAAATGATGTCCTTTAATCGCGCCACCGACATCCAGCGCCACCATCAGACGCATCCGGTACTGGCCGGTAAATTTCCCCATCTCATCCAGTACAGGGACTTCCGCCAGCAATGCGCTTCCGGGAGGGATCAATGACTTGTCAGACGCGACCGACGCTTTTGCCACCAAAGGCACCGCACTGGCTCCCCTGACGAGGGTATGGGGTTCTGGTTTAAAGAAAACAAATGACGGGTTCTGCTCCAGCAGTTCTTTCACTTCGGCTTCACTGTGCTGCTCACCCCACTGACGAATCGCTTTCATGGACATTTTCCCACTCGGTACTTCGCCACGGTCGATCAGCACCTTGCCAATGCTGCGATAGGGATGGCCATTTTTCCCCCCATAGCCGAAAAAGGTTAACGGACGTCCATCGCCAAAATCAACATAACCGCTCCCCTGCACTTCCATCATAAAATTATCCATCAGAGAATTACTGTATCCGATAATAAATTTCGGGTTCAGGGCACCGCGGTATATCGCGGCGCGACTTGGCAAACGGGAACGTGAGTGAGCCGGCATGCGATACAGCGGATATTTAAATTCACCTTGCCTGATATGTCGTGCCTGCAAAACCGGCGTGTAATAACCGGTAAATTTCACGTTGCCGTAATTATCTTCCCCTTCCATCTGATAGGCCTGCAAACCGAACCCGGTTAAATCACGGGTATCACCACCGGACAGCATCCAGCTCTCAATCGCATCAAACAGTTCACGGTTATTGCGATAAAGACGAGGGGAGGATTCACTGATATAGTTAATTTGTGTGACAAAATCCCTGGCATTCACCGGAGAACCTTCGGCATTAGGGGTATTAACCCATTGGAGGTTTTGGATAATTCGCCCATCTTTATACTGCTGTGCCTGATCAGTGGGTCGAAGATGACATCCCGCTAATAACGAAATAACAAACCCAACTAAAAGATATTTACCCCAAACTCTCATACTAATGCCTTAATCTCTCGCTATCACTTATTCGGAGCTGGAACAATACCAAACACGCATAAATAAGAAAATGTAGTTAAAGAAAATGTAGTTAAAGAAAATGTAGTTAAAGAAAATGGTTAGAGAAAATAGTTTAGCGTTTCGACCCTGCCTATCGAGTAAAAACAAAACAATCAGGCTATTTTGAAATCAAAAAACAAATAAATTCAGTAAATATCAATAAAAAAACTTGCAACTGCGCCGTTCCAGAGTATAGTGTGCCGACATCGAACGCGGGGTGGAGCAGCCTGGTAGCTCGTCGGGCTCATAACCCGAAGGTCGTCGGTTCAAATCCGGCCCCCGCAACCAGTTCGATTGATAATCAAGTTTGCAGATAGACGGACGCGGGGTGGAGCAGCCTGGTAGCTCGTCGGGCTCATAACCCGAAGGTCGTCGGTTCAAATCCGGCCCCCGCAACCAATGCAATTGATAATCAAGCTTTATAGATAGACGGACGCGGGGTGGAGCAGCCTGGTAGCTCGTCGGGCTCATAACCCGAAGGTCGTCGGTTCAAATCCGGCCCCCGCAACCAATATTATTTTCTTATCCCTTCTATTTTTTCCTGATTTTCACTGTCCAGACTATTATCTCATTTCCGCTTATCTTATAACCTGATTTCCGCTTATTTTAAAATTTGCATTTTAATATTATTTAAAACCTGTTGATAAATGAAGGCGGATATTTCACCGCCGCGCCAATTCTGCCCCATTTTTGAAATACGCTTTAATACTGGCAAAAATAGATTCCGCCACTTGTTGCTGGAATTTCGCTGTCTTAAGTTTGCGCTCTTCTTCCAGATTACTGATAAATGCCGTTTCTACCAAAATGGAAGGAATATCGGGTGCTTTCAATACCGCAAACCCCGCCTGATCAACGCTATTTTTATGCAGTCTATTGATTTTGCCCATTCGTTTGAGCACTTCGTTAGCGAATTTCAGACTATCATTGATCGTCGCGGTTTGAACCAAATCCAACATGGTATGATCCAAATATTTATCGCCACTTTTGCTGACGCCCCCAATCAAGTCAGCCTCGTTTTGAGTCTGAGCGAGAAAACGGGCGGTATTACTGGTCGCTCCCTTAGTCGAAAGCGCAAACACAGATGATCCCCTGGCAGAACGATTTGTAAAAGCATCGGCATGAATAGAAACAAAGAGATCAGCCCGCATCTTACGGGCTTTCGCCACTCTTACCGTCAAAGGAATGAACACATCTTCATTACGCGTCATGTAAACTTTCATGCCCGGCTCACGCTTGATAAGCGCCTGTAAACGACGGGCAATTTGCAACACGATATCTTTTTCACGGGTTTTATATTTCCCAATCGCCCCAGAATCCTCACCGCCATGACCGGGATCGAGCATAATGACAATCGGCCGGTCTTTGCCCGCCTTGCCAGATTTGCGGGTGTCTGCCGGCAGATTCTGTTCCAGATCCCCACTGTTGTACTCTTCGAGCAGAGCCAGTAAAGGGTCATCAGTCGCATTAACGGCTTTTTTGGGATACAGATCGAGTACCAGACGGTGTTTAAACCTGGCAATTGGCGGCAATGTAAAAATATGCGGAGCGACCGGCTTTTTGATTTCAAACACTAAACGCACTGTTTTAGGGTTAAATTGCCCTGCCCGTACCAATTTCAAATAGGGATCACGTCGCTGAACCTGCGCCCCCATGCTCTTCAAAATGCTATTAAGCTGAACACCCTGCAAATCAATGACAATACGATTAGGGTGGGTAAGCGAAAACTGACGATACTTAAGTAGAATATCAGACTCCAGCGTCACTCTGGTATAGCTTGAGGCAGGCCAAATACGCACAGCAATGACTTTTGCAGTCGCTGCATAACCTATCGGACTGATACTTAACAACAATACAGCAGCTGCTCCTTTCAGCAGATGACGACGTGAAGCATTATGGTCTGAATGACTCATCGGTTATTCCATTTAAAAACAACTAAACGCAGTAATCTTTACCCAACATAATCGCTCGGCGGGGGGAGACTCTAATTAATTAGCGAACATCTGTCATCAAAAAACGCATTTTTTGATCTTCTGGTGATTTATACCAATATAAATAGTAACGTTATTTTTATCCATATTTCCCCTTGCCATTTCCCCTCAAAAACCATAAAAATACAAAAAATACGAATAAATATTCAATCAGAGAGGGTTTCATGAAAGAACGCAGTACCGAATTGGTTGAAGTCTTCCGTCACTCAGTTCCGTATATCAATGCACATCGAGGCAAAACTTTTGTCATTATGCTCGGCGGTGAAGCCATCGCCCATGATAATTTCGCCAATATCGTCAACGATATTGGATTACTGCATCATCTGGGGATTCGTTTAATTGTCGTTTATGGCGCACGTCCACAAATTGAACAGAATATTGCCGAACATCACTACTCATCGGTTTACCACAAGCACACCCGAGTCACCGATGCCAAGACACTGGATTTAGTCAAACAGGCAGCCGGCTTATTACAGCTGGAGATTACGGCGCGTCTTTCCATGAGCTTAAACAAGACCCCATTACAAGGTGCCAATATTAATGTTGTCAGCGGAAATTTTGTTATTGCCCAACCATTGGGCATCGATGACGGCGTCGATTACTACCATAGTGGCAGAGTTCGCCGGATTGATGAGAAAGCCGTCAACCAACAATTAGATAATGGTGCTATCGTGCTGATTGGCCCCGTTGCCGTATCTGTGACAGGAGAAAGTTTCAATCTCACTTCCGAAGAAATTGCAGCGCAATTGTCGATCAAATTAAAAGCCGAAAAATTAATTGGCTTTTGTTCATCTCAGGGCGTTCTTGAC
Source organism: Xenorhabdus sp. PR6a (assembly GCF_028599065.1). Taxonomy (NCBI): domain Bacteria; kingdom Pseudomonadati; phylum Pseudomonadota; class Gammaproteobacteria; order Enterobacterales; family Morganellaceae; genus Xenorhabdus; species Xenorhabdus sp. PR6a. Next base: position 79,314 of record NZ_JAQRFJ010000001.1, read on the forward strand.
GTTGAAGGCAATACGTTATCAGAGATGTTTCCCAATGAAGGTGAAGTTTACCTGCACGCATTGGAAAGCGCCGGTGATTATCATTCAGGAACCGTGCGTTTCTTAAGGGGGGCAATCAAAGCCTGCCGCCGCGGTGTTCGCCGCAGCCATTTGATCAGTTATCAAGAAAATGGTTCGTTGGTACAAGAATTATTTTCCCGCGAAGGCATCGGTACACAAATAGTGATGGAGCGTTCCGAACAGATACGCCGTGCCAATATCAATGATATCGGCGGCATTCTGGCGCTTATTCGCCCATTGGAGCAACAAGGCATTTTGGTACGCCGTTCACGTGAACAACTGGAAATGGAAATTGATAACTTCACCCTGATAGAACTCGATAACGTCACTATCGCCTGCGCTGCGCTATATTCCTATCCTGATGAAAAAATCGGAGAAATGGCCTGCGTTGCTGTGCACCCAGACTACCGAAGCTCTTCCCGCGGCGAAATACTGCTCAATGCCATTTCCGGTCAGGCTAAACAGGGAGGATTAGAAAAACTTTTCGTGCTCACGACACGCAGTATTCACTGGTTTCAGGAGAAAGGTTTTGAGCCAGCAGAAATAGCGATGTTGCCCGTGGAAAAACAGGCGCTGTATAACTACCAGCGCCGTTCCAAGATCTTGATGCTGACTTTATAGGCTTATCTGTCTTAGCCACTTTGCCTGGTTATTGCGGGTTGAGCCACTCGGCCAGCCCGCTTCGCCGCTGTGTTACTGTTGCCACGGCCTTATCCAAAACGGGCTTATGGGCATAAATCGTCAATTTTTCCCGCGCCCGCGTCAGTGCGGTATAGACCAATTCCCGACTGACTATCGGCGAGTATTGAGTCGGTAATACCAAGGCCGTATGTTCAAATTCAGATCCTTGAGATTTATGCACTGTCATCACATAAGCCGTCTCATGTTGAGGTAACCGGCTCGGCTGAAAGCCTTTAATCTGCCCATCAGACAACTGGAAATAGGCTTTCAGCTCATTATCCTGATTTTTGAGCATAATCCCGATATCGCCATTAAACAGCCCAAGCGTACTGTCATTACGCAATATCATCACCGGACGCCCGACATAACTCCGGCTCTCCACATTTTTGGGCAGCGTAATCAGGCCCTTTCTGTGCAGTAATTGTTCTACTCGCTGATTCAGCCCTGCCACACCAAACGGGCCTTCCCTTAATGCGCACAACAACCGGAAACGGTTAAATTCGGCCAAAATGGCGTTTTCCGCTACCCGCTCATTTACCATTGCCAGATATGAGTAGTAACCCGCAGCGGTTTCAGCCAACAGACGTTGATAATCGTCATCCTCTGAAAGCGGATAAAAAGTGACATCAGGAAAAGAGTGGCTTAGTACCATTGCGACACCCGCGCGATCGCCTTGATTCACAGCAAAGGCCAATTGCCCAATACCGGAAGCGGAGTTGAAGCGATAACTTTTACGCAGCAGACACAGGCAATCCCGCACGGCAGGCGCATTGTCACCGGAAGTGGAATAAGAGGTTAACGGGCATCCGGTCAATCGCCCCAATTGTTCAGCACGTTTAGCGCTATAACCCTGTTCAGCGAAACGACAGATATCCCCCAATACCGCTCCGGCTTCAACCGAGGCAAGCTGGTCTTTATCCCCCAAGAAAATCACTTTCGCCTGCGACGGCAAAGCCTCAATCAAGTGAGCCATCATCGGTAAATCCACCATTGAGGCTTCATCAATGATCAAAATATCCAGGGATAGCGGATTATCACGACCGTAACGCAATTTCTGGCTATCAGGTTGTGCACCCAGTAAACGATGGAGAGTTTGCGCCTGTTCTGGAATGCTGCGCCACTGTTCTGGCGTCAAATCAAGTTGCCTGACCGCCTCCCTCAGCGATTCAGTCAACCTGGCCGCCGCCTTGCCGGTTGGTGCCGCCAATTGAATGCTTAATTTTTGCCCTTCATGCAATTTAATCAAGGCAACCAATAACTTCGCCACTGTCGTGGTTTTTCCGGTTCCCGGCCCGCCAGAGATCACTGAAATGCGGCTGGTGACCGCCACTGCCGCCGCCACTTTCTGCCAATCGATTTCCCCTCCAGCAGTAACACCAAAAAGGTCATCCAGAATGCAACGCAGCTGGATTTCATCACGCGTGGTTTGATCAGGCGTTTGCGCAGCAGATGGATCAGAAGATTGTTCAAAAGCCTCAGTCAACGCCACAGCAGCAAAAAAATGAGCCACACGCCGTTCACTTTGCCACATGCGTTGTAAATAGAGGCGGTAACCGGCTTCCCCTTGATAAGTCAGGATTATCGGCGCAGGAGACGCTCCCGTACTCACCGCCGGACATGCCTGCAAAATCGCCAGAATCTGCGCTTCCCCAGGTTTCCCGACCAGAGACCAAAGCGATGCCGCTAATTCAGGCTGCCTGCCGTCAAAAAAATATTTCGGCGCAATCCGTTCCAATGGCAAACAGACATGCCCCGCGCCTGATTCAGCACTTAGCAGCACCGTAATTAACAGTAACAGCGGGTTTTCATCTTCGATCATCGCATAAGCAAACTGCACGTCCAAAGGGCGCAATAGCTTCAGGCTCACCGCGTGTTGCAATAATGACATCATGGCATTCATACGCTTTATTCCTCAGTCGCAGCACTAAAAAGCCTATCCAGTTCGTCAATAAATTCGAAGGGAGGTAAATAGTGATAAATGCCATGCCCAGGATTATCTTTATCAATGCCACGCAAAAACAGATAGATCACGCCACCAAAATGCTGACGGTAATCATAATGAGCCAGCCGATGACGCAAATAACGATGCAGAGCCAGAGTATAAAGCTGATACTGAAAATCGTAACGGTGCTCGATCATGGCGTTTACCATTGCTTCTTGTGTATATGACCGGCTGTTCTCCCCTAGCCAGTTTGATTTGTAATCCACGACGTAAAACTTCTCTTGCCAGCAAAAAACCAAGTCAATAAAACCTTTTAACATGCCCTTGACTTGATGAAAGGACAACGGTGCACATTGCGCAGACAGGGGATCATAACGACGAATCAGCTTATCCATTTCCTTTGCATGCAATAATTTATCCACGGGCAGGTAAAACTGCATTTCACTTTGCTGGAGATGGCGAGGCACACGGGCAAGTTGCATTCCCTGCTCATTGAGCGGCGCACACAGGATATCCTCCATCCACTGTGCCAATACGGGCGCCCAATTTTCATCGAATCCTGACGCAGTCAGTTTTTCTGCCAACCACGCCGGATCCGGAGGATGAGCGAAATCCCGATCTTCCAGAAGACTGTGCAGGAAGGTGCCCGCCGATGCCCCACGAGGAAAAGTATGTGGCGTCATCTGTAATGCCTGTTCTTCCCGCTTTTCACCACGCGCATCAATATCCAGCTTCGGAGAAATAGACTGTACAATCACCTCGACTGACTCGCCCAATGCTCCTGCATAAGCAGGGGAAGTCACGTGAGAAGCGGAATGTTGTAACCCCGAATAACTCGTCACCCGCCACTCATCCCGTACGAAACGCCGCAATTTTCTGGCTTCCAGCGACAGAATATTTTCACCTTGTGCGCGCCATTGTGAATCCGTAGTCTCTTCTGCTTGCTTGATTTCTATGCTGTTATCGACGCTGTCATCGGCAAGCGCTTTCAAGCTGTTAACCAATAGCGCTGCATCACCTTGCTGCCCCTTTTGCAGCAGGTAGCCAAGGGCAGACAGGTGCAAATCCGTATCGCCGGCTTTCCCTCGATTCCCTTTGATAAGCGGAGCCACACCAACGCTACAGTGATAAACTGACCGCGTTAATGCCACATAGAGCAAACGTAAATCCTCCGCCAGACGCTCTTCATCTGCGAGTTCCAGAGCCTCTTTCAGCGTTTCATCGTCATGGGAAATATTGAGGTGCGCCTCAAAGTGATGGCGATCATGATAAACAGCGTGCTTCTGCTTTCTGTAACCACAAATAAAAGGCAAGCAAACCAATGGGTATTCCAGCCCCTTAGACTTATGGATGGTACAGATTTGCACCAGATGCCGATCACTTTCCAGTCTCAGTTGCTGGTTTTCTGATTGTGGGTCAGGGCGTGAAATCTGTTGTCCCAGCCAGCGAACCACGGCGTGTTCACTGTCTAGTTGCTGAGAGATCTCCTGCAATAATTCACTCATGTGCATCACATCGGTGAGCCGACGTTCGCCATCATCACCTGCCAGCAGATTTTCTGCTATCCGGTATTTCACCATAACCGCCCGCAGCATCGGTAATACGCCGCGGGTACGCCATAAACGGGCATAACCATCAAATTCATCAACCAAACGATCCCATGCTGTTTCGTCGTGATTCAACTGATCAATTTGTTGTGCATTCAAACCAAATAAGCTGCTGGCTAATGCACTTCTCAATTCACGCGCTTTTTCCGGCGCCAGTACGGCCTGTAACAACCACAACAGATCTTTCGCTTCTGGCGTATCAAACACACTTTCTCGATTGGAAAGATAAACCGAAGGTATCTTCAGTGTATTCAGTTCCTTACGTATCAAGGAAGCTTCCCTGCGATTACGCACCAGCACCGTAATATCTGCTGCCATAACCGGACGCTGTTTATCTTTGGCCTGATATAAAAGCGCCTTCCCTTCTTGCCCTGCTTGCAACCAATCCCGTATTTGGGCGGCACACTGCCGAGCCATGTGCTGTTCATATTCCCCTTTGGAAACACCTTCACCCGGCTGTAACCAAAATCGCAAGGCAGTTTGATCTTCCCCATGCAGGGAAAATTTCAGACCATGATTTTTTTCTGTGGCATTCACGTGAATAAATGGGATCTGTTCAAACAAAAATGGATGTTTTGGGCGAGCAAACAACGTATTGACTGCTTGCACCATTGAGGCAGAAGAACGCCAGTTCGTTTCCAGCGTGTAATGAGCTTTAACGTTCGAACGGGCGCGAATATAGGTAAAAATATCTGCCCCACGAAACGCATAAATTGCCTGTTTGGGATCGCCAATAAACAGCAAGCCATTCTCTGATGATGAATGCCGATAGATGGCCTGAAAAATGCGATATTGTTGCGGGTCAGTATCCTGAAACTCATCGATCATGGCGACGGGATAACGCTGGCGGATGGTTGCCGCAAGCTGCTCGCCGCCTGCACGCTGCAAGGCACTGTCCAGACGGGTCAGCAGATCATCAAATCCCATGTAACCACGTATCAGTTTCTCTTGATTCACGGACTGACGAACTTCCACGATCGCTTTGGTGATAATGATATCTTTCAATGTCAGCGGTTGTTGATATAAACCATCAATCGCCTCAAACAGAGGATGCCGCGGCGCTTCTCCTTTTTTGGTCTTTTCTGACAAGCGAGACTGACAAAATTTATCCAATTCTTTCGGTAACAGGTAATCTTCGGTTGGCGATTTAGCCCACTGAGAAACACGACGCAACCAATCAGGCAAATACTTTTTACTGTAGCTACGCTTATCAACACCGGAATTAGCGATAAGTTCCTCTAATTCAGCCGCGGCATCATTCCACTGACCTTTTAGCGACTCAATCTGTTCAATGATTTTCTGATGACGGCTAAACAGCGTTTCGTCACTATCAGGGGCATTGACAATATACGGCATATCCCCGTGTAAATAGTCCGAGATATCTTTCAACAAAGCTTCTGGCCCACGCCATATCCGGCTGATTTCTGCCGCGATGGGTAATGGCAGGGGATAACAGTGACGCCGCCAAAAATCGGCACAGCCCTGTTTGCGTAACTGACTTTCATCCTGAATTAACGTTTGATCAAACAAGACACCAGACTCAAACGCATTGTGTACCAACATACGCTGGCAAAAACCATGAATGGTATAAATTGCCGCCTCATCCATCTGACGTTCTGCGACTAATAACCAACTGGCCGCACTTGCCTTGTCAGGAATTTCATTCAGCAATTGCTGATAGAGCGGATCGCTAACAACCGTTTCTTCCCGAATACAAGCCAAGCGGAGTTGGTGGATGTTTTCGCGGATACGTCCACGTAACTCATCCGTCGCCGCTTCCGTAAAAGTCACCACCAGAATCTCTTCGACATTCAGCGGACGGGAAAAGGCGGCAGAGCCGCCCAATCCCAGTAGCAGACGAAGATACAACACGCCTATCGTATAGGTCTTTCCCGTCCCAGCTGAAGCCTCGATCAGCCGCTGACCATACAGCGGCAGTGTTAACGGGTTAAGTTTATCTTTGCTCACAGAGCATTCACCTTAACCGGCAATTGCTTCTGGAAATCTGACACATAATCATAAGTTTTCCAGCCCTTCAGTTCTGCATATTGATGAGCCGTGCCTTTTTTTCCGATAACTTGAGAAATCAGCGCCAATCCTTGACGTTTAATCACCGCTTTTTCATAAAACGCAATGAGCTGCGCTTTAGTGACGTTCTCCATCGCGGCGATGGTTTTATCACGGGTATCAAATTTGAAGTTATTAAGTCCAAAATCTCCCTCATAGCGCGCCACTTCTGCATAGAAAGTCTGTGGGGGTTCATGCATTTCTGTTAACAGTGATTTTTTATACTGCTGGAACTCAGCATCAGACATCGCTTTCAGCTTTTTATCCGCCTGTTGATAAAAGTGCTGATAACGTTGATGCAGGTAATCCGGTTGTTGACTGTTACTTTGCACCAGAAAACCCAGTCCAAATTGTTCGCCTATTCCTGAGCTGGAGGCCGAAACCACGTAGCCAAGCTGTTCTTTTGTCCGCAATTGGTCAAAGAACCACGGTGACAAAATACGACTCAACATATTGGCGTAAACATATCCCGTGATACGGTCATACCCCGTTGGAATATAGATTTCTGCCAGCGCATTATCCGTGCTGCTCGCTGTTCTTTTAAAATTAACCGCATAATTACGGTCAATAACAACGTGTTCGCCCGTCCACCATACAGTCCCTTGATTCGCAAGCTGCTTTTGTGCGGCTTGAATGATATCAATCCCCTGTTGCTCAGTGAAATTACCGAAAACCATCGCCTGTAAGGCTGCCTGTTGGATCATTTTTTGGCGATATCTCACAATATCGTCAATAGTGATGGTATCCAGCACGTTCAGTCTTTCAGACTGTTCGAAGTAAGGCACATTCGCCAGTTGCGAAACGGGCTGTGCGGCCATCTGGAACGCCTTGCTGTTATTGGCAACTTCAATTTGTTCCCGATACCACGATTTCGCCTGTTCCAGTTTCTCCTGAGTCGGCACAAATGAGAGGTACTGTTCTATGGCTGAAGTTAGCAATTCGGGTAAATGTTGCGTAAAACCCCCTGCCATTATCCTCAGCCCCTCAGCATAATCCGTTGAGACCCACATTCCCGCGACAGATGCCTGATAATTCAGTCGATCAAGAGCAGCGGCAGATAAATAAGCAAACAATGCATCGGCAAGCTGATCCTTAATGGTTTTCATCCCATCAGGATTACGCATCTCCAATATGATGCTTCCCTTCGGTTCATCCGCAAAATCTTGGCTTGGCATATACAGCAAGCGAACATTGGGCTTTTCCAACAGCATGTTAGGCTGTTTTTGGCTACCCGATGTTTTCACCAAGGATAAATCATCAGGAATATAGGGGTTCAACTCCGGCAAAGAGAATACATCTTCTGTTGCGAGTTTTTTCCATTCAGCCAATTGTTTTGGCGTAATTTTATTGACTTGATACGGCGCCTGCACAAAGTAGGCTTCTTTGTTATGCGGCTCTGCTGGGCTAATAAACCAGATACGCGCATTTTCCGGCGTTAATTCATTCAGACGGCTGGCTATCGCTTTTGGATCGAAGGCATCTGCAACATAACCTGCATCCAAGACATGGGAAACAGGTAATTGCAACATGGCATCGGATAACCCTTCAATATAGTTCATATTCCGCACGATTGACGCATACTGGAATGACAAATTAAAGACATTTGTCATTTCATCGAAATAATGCTTATTGATGCCCTGTTTTTTTAGCAGCTTGATGTAGGAAAAGATGGCGGCGATAACTTGATCGCGCTGTTCAAGCCCCTTATCAGTGAGCGAAACATAAATATCAAATGTACCGGAGTTACCGTCAGTCTTGGGATTTGCCCCCGCGGTGATACTTTCGATTAATCCTTGCTTGAGTAACCAACCCGATAAGGTATTTTGACTGTTATTACTGCCAATTAAATACCCGACATAGGCGTCTGTTTTACTGCGAAAATCAGCACTGTTATCCGCAATACTAAATTCCAGCCGCAATGTTTTATGCGGTTGTGCCGGCACATAATGGATAATGATGCCTTTTTCTTTATCAGTGATGGCCGGAACTGTAATGGCCGACACAAAAGCATGTCGATTCGGAATGCGCCCAAACGTTTCTGCCGCAATCTGCGCCAGTTTATCGATGGATTGATTGCCATACACCACGCCTTTCATCACATTGGCGGAGTAATAACGCTGGTAAAAATCAACCAGTGTTGTCTGTAATTGGCTGTCAGGTTTGTCTTTGAGTGTTTCCAGATTTCCGCCAGCAAAACGCGCATTAGGGTGAGCCGGATTGATGGTTTCGGAGCGAACCTGCCACATTCGATGCCCTTCCCCCGCACGAGCGATGGTCATTTCATTGTCAACCGCATGACGTTCACGATCAGCATTAACAGGATCCAGCAAAGGTTCAGCCAGTGCATCCGCAAGGCGATCCACCGCGTCTGCTAAAGCGCCATTTTCAACTTCCAGATAGAATGCAGTACGGTTGGCCGTTGTGCTGGCGTTATAACTTCCCCCATTTTTTTGCAAAAATTCAGCAAATCCTGCCGACTGCGGGTAGCGCCTGGAACCCATTAATACCATGTGTTCAAGATAGTGAGCCAGCCCAAGCTGATTATCTGGATTTTCCATATGACCCACCGGAAGAGAGACGGCAGACAAGGATTTAATGGCTTTCTCATCAGAAACCAGCAGAACTGTCATCCCATTTTGCAATTGAATGGCTTTATATTGACGAGGATCGCGATCACTTTTGTGGATCGTATCGGGTAATGGCTGCCAAGACGATTGTGCGTATGCTGTCGCCCCAAAAAACAGCCCAAAGAGCATCATCGTGATGCGGATAAGGTATTTAGGCATAACCTAATATTCTCCCTGATTATTTAAATAATGATCCATTGGAATAACGAACCATCGGTAGTAAATAGCGCTGAACTTCACGCTTCATTCGCTCCAAAAGTGATTGTTCAACCTGCCGGAAGGTACGTTGTACATAGTGATCCGCACCTTCTCCTTTTCTGTCATGTGTTCCCAGCCACTGTTCCATTAATTTATTTTCAGCATGTTGTTGACGCTTTTCGCTAAAATCAATGTCCCCCGTTTCCTGATCAAAACAGTCAACCAGCCATGCCCAACCGCTTCGGCAAAACAGGGGGAGAGGCTCAGACATGCCTTGAAAATAGCCCTCGATCATCTGGTTCAGATAGTGTTTCGCTTCATCCGGTTCCAGTGGCAAGAAGCGATATTCTGAAACCTTTTTATCTCCCTTCTCTTGTTTCCCTTTTTTACCCGTTCCATACATGCGGCTTTCACTGGTTACACCGGAAAGACAAGCGGCAAGATGTTCAATCCATAGTTGGATACCATCATTGGCCGTTAAGTTCGCTGGTCGCCAACGTAAAATTCCATCAGGCTGCATCTGATTCATTCTGCCGGTCAATATCACAGCATCTAATTTCTCATACAGGTCAATGGAAAAAGACTCGGTTCTCTCTTCACGTACCCTGTCGGCTAAGGGCTGCATAGATTCCAATTGTTCCATCCAATAAACTTCACCAAAGGCGCCATAGGGTAACCCTCCCGACGCACGGAGGTGGGAGAACAAAGATTCAGGTGCTCCCTGTTCTATCAGGATGCTCAACAGTAGTTGGTTAAATTGGTAGCGTTGCAGATTATCCAGGACAAAAGGTTCTTCTTCCGGCAGCTCCATCTCTTCAATGATAAAATGCACCTTCAACCGTTGCTGAAAAAAAGCCCGGACGGGATGTCGATAGAAGCGGATCAATGCATCCAGAGCCACTTCTTTGACTTCGCTGCGATCAAAATCAATCGGCTGACAAAAATCCGTGGCTGAAACACCCTGCTGTGTCGCCGCGGGCAGCCATTCTGCGGCATAACTTTGTAAATGGTGGTTGGGTAAGAAATTTTCCGACGCAAAAGGTACACGAGTATGTTGTACCCGCAAATGCTTTCTGACATTTCTGGCACTGTCATCAACATTGCGCATTTCATCACCGGATAAGCAAAAACTCTGGCAAATATAATCCATTAATTCGTTAACCAATACGGATGGATTGCATTTCGTATCATCACGAATCGATTTACCGATATAGCTAATGTAAAGAAATTGTTCCGCCGAAACTAACGCTTCCAGAAACAGATAGCGGTCATCGTCACGCCGTTTCCTGTCCCCCCGCTGAGTTTTTTCTGCCATAAGATCAAACCCAAGAGGCGGGATGGTACGCGGATAAACCCCGTCATTCATCCCCAACAGGCAAACCACCTTAAAAGGAATAGAGCGCATCGGCATCAGGGTACAAAAATTGAGGGCACCGGCAAGAAAGCGCTGGCTGATCTTCTCATCATCAAAACGCAGCGCCAGCTCATCGCGTAGCAGCACCAAAGGAATGCTTTCGTCATAATGCGCATTCAGGCCATCATCAATCACTTTTTGCCATTGCTGCGTAATCAGCGCCAAAACCAGTTCAATTTCATCATCGGTGTCGAAAAAAGTGTCTAACAGTTGCGGACATACCGCTAACCAATCTGTCAACCGCTGTTCTTCGCTCAAAATCTTACGCCAGCGATTCAGTGCCATTAAAAATTCCGCCAGTTGTCCGGCCAATTCAGCTGCGAGGCCACTGGATTCATCATAAGGCAATACATCATTCCACGGGCCGGCATGGCTATCCATCGCATAACCCAATAGCATGCGTGTCAGACCAAAGCGCCAAGTATTCTGCCCTGTGGCAGGCAAAGATAAGGCAGCAATATTGTCATCATCAAGCCCCCAGCAAATGCCGGATTCTTTTACCCAACGCCGCAATAAACGTAGCCCGTCCTCCTGAATCGCGAATTTATTGGCTAAGGCAGGGACTTCCAATAATGCCAACACCTGTTCTGCCGTAAACCGACTCTGCGGCAAATCCAGCAGGCTAATGAATGCCTGTAAGACAGGATGCGCCTGGCCAACCTTACGATCAGAGATAGCAAAAGGGATATAACGATCATCGGGGGCATTGCCAAAAACCGCCTGAATATAGGGAGCATAGTTATCGATATCTGCCATCATCACAATGATATCCCTCGGCATCAGCGAGGGGTCATCATCCAACCAATGCAGGAGTTGATCCTGCAATACTTCGACCTCTCTTTGCGGGCTATGACATGAATGAAAAGTCAGAGAGCGATCAGCATCATTAAATGGGCGCTTCTTGAGACTATGTTTAAAGGTATTTTCTGTCGAACCAATCTGGGCATGATCTTCAAGATTAAGGATATCTTGTTGGATTTGGTGCAAGACAGAATCAGGTTCTAAGTCAACAAAAGCATGAATATCAGAATCTGGCTCTAATTGTGACAACAGATAAAGGTGATCCCGTCCTAATTTTCCCCAAGATGCCAGCAAGGGATTATTCAGCGCCTGCTCCCCTTCTTCATTAAAGAGCGATGGGACATTTTCTGGATCTTTAAATCTTTCCAGCAATTGATGGCTTTTATAATGTTTTGGCTTACGGCTCGCTAATTTGGCAAGAAAAGTATAACTTTGAATATCTCCCCAATAATATTGGCATGGGTTAGTGAACATAAGATGAATATCAATATAGTTACCCAATACCTTGAGTACTTGCAGGTAAGCAGGAGGTAATACCGAAATACCGCAGATGAAAATGCGCGAAGGAAGCTCTTTCAATGGAAAATTCCCTTCTTCCAACGTCATGATAAATCGCTGGTACAAATTAGCGCGGTGCCACAAAGGTTGTTGCAGCTGACGGGTATAGGCGGTCAGTTCAAGCCAGAGTCTTTTTTGCCATAACTGGCTGCTGCTCAAGCCATCAATTAATTGCCCATTCTCCCAGTTTTCTAACCACTGTGGGCGATAAACCAGGTATTGGTCAAACAGATCGGCAATTCTGCCCGCTAACTGGTGGATCTTGCGTTTATCAATATCCTGATCAAGATAGTGGCTGAGTGCTGAAAACTCCGGTTCCGCCAATAAATCAGGCAGCAGGGTCATTAACTTCCATTTCATTGCCCCCTTACTGAAAGCACTTTCTTTGGGAATATCAGGCAACACGTGAGTAAATATCTGCCAGATAAACGTGGCCGGCAGCGGGAACACCATATTCGCGGCAATACCCAGTTTTTCTGCCAACTGAATTTGCAACCACTGTGACATCCCTGGGCTTTGCACCAAAATCACTTCTTTGCCAAATGGGTCAGGCAGGGGATCCTCCCCGATCAATTTCGCCATCAACTCTTTGAGAATATCGAGCTGATTTGAATGATAAACTCTAAACATCAATGCTCCCACTTGCACAAAACCAACGTTCTAATTTACTGGGTTTATTGTAATGCACTGTCAGCTTAATCGTTACCTGATAGCATCCCCAAGCGTGAAATTCTCGTTGAGATTCCATTTTCCAGCCCCGCGGTATCGCTTTCTCATCCGCTTTCTGCAAATCAATCTGGCCTGCCAAACGTTCGTATTGTTCTAACTGGTCATGAGCATATCGCACCGCTTTAAGCTGCTCCCAATAGTGTTGGAAATTGGCTGACAAGGCTTGATGGTAACGCATTAAACCCAATAAAGAGATCGCAAATACGGCAGATGCAAGCATAACTTCAGGTAAACTCATCCCTTCTTGTCGTCCCTGTCGCCCAAGTAAGTTAAATATTTTCATAAACAAAATTCAGCCTGAGAGACAGGACAAAAATCCAGCCAACCGCTTTCAATAGGAATCAGTTCACCAGAAATAAGTGTATCTTGATTTAAGGGTTTCATCTGTTTAATCCATTGATAAAGTTCAAGTTTTTCTCCTGATGTGAATTGAGCAACCCCTTTTAATAAGAAAAGATTGCCTGAATAGTGTTTGAGGCAACTGGTCAGGTGAAATTCCGTTTGTTGCAGACAAAACCAGGTTTCTGCTTCTTGCTGATGGAGCGGCCATGATTGCGCCTTTCCCCATACCAGTGATGATTCAGCCCGCCCAAAAGCCTGCAAATAATTTTGTTCATCCATCATCATAAGCATTGCGCTTTCCTGTTGATAATGGAGTGCTTTCAGCATCATTAAACTCAGTGCCAATAGCATCATGATCGATACCAGTAGAATATTCCCCTGTTGCTTATCTGCCATAGGTTTTTTCCCTGATATTGCGCAGCCGGATTGTCGCTTGATAGCGATATACAATTGATGAGGATTTCAACCAATGGGCATCAATAGACAAAGTGACAAAAATCACGCCTTCTTTTGCCCGTGATTTCTCAAGCTGAAAGCGATCAATAACCACTTCTTTGGGATCAAATAACCTTTCCCAACCATTTTCCTGACAATTTCCCGCCCCTCTTTTCCACTCAAGGAAACGGTTATTTAAGCGATAACCAAAAAATTCAGCGTCAATATGATCAGGTTTTTCCCATCGATTATTTAAATTGAGATCAAAAGCAACTATAAAACAGGAATTCATAGCTTCCGTATTTTTATTTTGAATGATCAATGGATCACCTTTACACTGCTCCCTATCCCGACAATAACCTGCCCGGCGGATATCTTTCTCCATCAAATGGGCGGTTCTATCCACCAGATAATGCAATCGATATTTTCGATAGAGATCAAGAACCTGCCCTGACAGAACCGGATAGGTTTTCGTCATAGCAACAAAAATCACGCTACTGATTAACAGGGCGACCATGATTTCCAACAAGGAAAATCCTGCCTGTTTTGGCTTGTCATAAACACGAGTCGGCATCACGGGTTCTTTATTCCCTCACAATGAGGAAGCGGGTTAATTGTATTACTGCATGTCCTGATCCTCCCACGTCCTGAAATGACGACACTCATTTCACCTGCCGGGTTTGCCAGGGTGAAACTGGCTGGCACTGCTGTATTTCTGATGCCATAAAAATCAATGCGATCAGTCGTGGACGAGGATAAAAACACCGCTTCATGAGGAGAGTTCACCCGTTCCCCATCCCCTTCATCGCAAGCCGCTATTTGGGTTACCGACGATACCAGACACCAAGGCGACCCCATCACTAACCATAAGGTACGATCCTGATTTAAAGAGTTTGCCAAAGCCTGCTGCCTTTCCATAAAAGACAGCACGTTATGCACTGCTGATTGCAAATGCAGGCGACTTTGATATTTCCCCCAATAATACAATCCCCAAGACAAGCTAATCGAAATAATGAGCATGGCTATCATCAATTCTAACAATGTAAATCCATTTTTCTGGTGAATACATTTATATTCCATCATTTCCTGATTTCTCTACCCTGCACAATATTGATCAAGAGGAATATCGACGATAAGCAACCAAATAAACAGAGCCACGATTTGATTATGCGAAGAGGTTTAAAGAAAAAACAGGTATTTTGTCTTGTTACATTTTAATTGCGTAACTGTCCACAAAATAAAATTCAGTTTTCATAGTAAAAACAAAGAAGAGTGGAATAATAATTCACTAAAATATATTTTCCATCCTCATGTTTGAGGATGGAAGAAGAGGATTAAATGGCAACCGGGGCTTTAATACCGGGATGTGGATCATAATCCACAATCTCAAAATCTTCGAATCGATAATCAAACAGTGAATCGGGTTTCCGCTTCATCACTAACTGAGGTAACGCGCGGGGTTCACGGCTTAATTGCAGTTTAGTCTGTTCCAGGTGATTGCTGTAAAGATGAGTATCTCCCCCCGTCCAAACAAAATCACCCACGTCAAGATCACACTGTTGAGCCATCATATGTACTAATAGCGCGTAGCTGGCGATGTTGAACGGCAAGCCTAAAAACACGTCACAAGAGCGCTGGTAAAGCTGGCAGGAAAGTTTACCGTCTGCGACGTAGAACTGGAAAAAAGCATGGCATGGCGCCAATGCCATTTTATCTAATTCCCCGACGTTCCATGCGGAAACGATGATCCGACGCGAATCAGGATCACTTTTCAACTGCTCAATAACCTGCGTCAATTGATCGATTTGACGGCCATCCGCAGCGCCCCAGGCACGCCATTGTTTACCGTAAACCGGCCCTAAATCGCCATTTTCATCAGCCCATTCATCCCAAATGGACACCCCATTATCATGCAGGTATTGGGTATTGGTATCGCCATTTAAGAACCAGAGTAATTCATGGATAATCGAGCGAATATGACAACGCTTGGTGGTGACCAGTGGGAATCCTTCTTGCAAATTGAAACGCATCTGATGACCAAAGATAGAGAGTGTTCCCGTTCCTGTACGGTCATCTTTTGCTGTGCCCTCTTCCAGCACTTTTTTCATTAAATCCAGATACTGTTTCATTTTGCCTCTTGTACCTTGTTATTACGAGTTTTGTTGCCGGGGTATTTATATGCCCATATCATCATCAGTATTCCCGCTAAAATCATCGGGATAGAAAGGATTTGCCCCATACTTATTCCTTCAAACAGCCCAAGCTGTGCGTCAGGCTGGCGGAAGAATTCGACGATGATGCGAAATGCACCGTAACCAATCAGGAATAGGCCTGAAACGCTCCCCATCGGGCGCGGTTTACGGATAAATAAATTGAGGATGATAAATAATACGATGCCTTCGAGCACCATTTCATATAATTGTGAGGGATGGCGGGGCAGGACACCGTATTGCTCCAGAATCGGCCATAACGAAGGATTGGCGCTGGCGATGGCAATATCTTCACTGCGGGAACCCGGAAATAACATTGCCCACGGCGTATCAAGCGTAACCCGCCCCCATAATTCGCCATTGATAAAGTTACCGATACGCCCCATGCCCAAACCAAAAGGCACTAAGGGAGCGACAAAATCCGCGACCTGTAAGAAATGGCGCTTGGTGCGGCGCGAAAACCACCACATGGCGCAAACAACGCCGACCAGTCCGCCGTGGAAAGACATTCCCCCATCCCAGACTTTAAACAGATAAAGCGGGTTATCCAGGAACATTGGGAGATTATAGAACAAAACATAACCGAGGCGTCCACCGACGAAAACCCCGACAAACCCTGCATACAGTAAGTTCTCAACTTCGTTTTTGTCCCAGCCACTGTTTGGTTTTGCTGCCCGGCGATTTGCCAGCCACATGGCGAAAACAAAACCGACCAGATACATAAAACCATACCAATGGAGGGATACCGGCCCGATTGAAAAGATGACAGGGTCAATATTAGGAAATGCCAGATAGCTAGTGCTCATCGTTCCCCACTAAAAATCATGTTGTGTGAATGAATGATATTGTGAATAAATGATCTTGTGCGAATAAATTATATGACTTGAATAGGTTAAGACAAATAATCGCGGATAATAACACAGGCAAGTGACTTGCTCACCACTAAACGGCATGTGGTTGCAAGCATGAAAATGCTGAAAGTTGAAAAATGCTATTCCATTTTTTCTTTACAACTTTCCTGAGGCAGTCAGTGCAAGATGGATAGTTTTGAACGGTAATAACAGAGATAAAGGGGCATCTAATAACGAGACAGCGCCAAAACTCTCATACCATTTTGCAACCTGTTGATTCTTAGCATCAATCAGAAAAGCAACACCACCCGCTTGCATAGCAACCAAAAGACAGCGTCGTCCTGCTGCAAGTAATAATTGCCCTCCAAGACCTCGATTCTGTGCTGAAACATCAACTGCCAAGCGGCCAAGTCGAAAAACTGGCACTTCATGCCGCGCCAAACCACGCTTAATCACGTCAGGTGCACGTTCGTAAGCTATAGAAGCTGGGCTAAGGGTATAATATCCAAGTATTTTCTTACTGATGTCATCAGTCACAGCAAGATAAGTTTTTGCACCGCCTTTCTCATGGCTCTGCCTTGCATGGCGATATAAAAATTGATTCAACGCATAGTCACCACAGTCGAAAGAGGCACGATCATGATGCTTACTGATAGGCTCTTCGCGCCAGATCGGTAACGTCATGGTAACCTCTTTGGTAAGGCAAATGCTGCAGCCATTAACTTATCGTTAGGTGTCGGCGGGTTATCCAAAAGATCCAGTACACGCAAACTGTCTCTCTCGGTGAGTTCCAATCGTTCATTTTCTTCGATGATCTTTCGTGCTACTGACACCACATTGCGGACGACGAACTCGGTTAAGTTAGTGTGTTGCAGGGCGGCTGCACGCATCAACAATAACTTATCGTCTGAAGCAATTCGTAAGGACATACGGTCATTGGTTTCTACTGGAATCTGAGGCATAACTGTGCCCTCCCATTTTGTACACATTTAAATTGTACAATAGGGTCAAGTGATTCACAATAGACACTACTTACCACCCCGAATCAAGCCGCCCAAGCCCTGTGATTCCATAAATTCGGTGGACAGCGCTTTTACCTCATGGCTGGTTTCGGCTTTCAGTATCAATTCAATAAGGTGCTCAAGCTCCTTGGCATCCAACTGCCGCAGCAAATACTTGGTACGCGGAACGCTGCGGCCACTCACGCTCAGGCTGCGATAGCCTAAACCAAGCAATATTAATGTTCCCATTGGCAGACCGGCCATTTCTCCGCATACGCTGATAGGGAGATCAAGGCGTTGGCATTCATCAAAGGCCAGTTTCAGGGCGCGGATCACCGCAGGATGTAAATTGTCATACAGCGAAGCGACGTGGGTATTATTGCGATCCACTGCAAGCAAGTACTGGGTCAAGTCATTCGTACCAACAGAAACAAAATCAATCCGTTGCTTTAATTGAGGCAGCAAAAAAAGCGTAGAGGGAACTTCAAGCATCATGCCAATTTGGGGCATGGTAATGGTATCGGCTAATGCCTGCTCTACTTCAGCTTTCGCTCGCTCAATCAATTTGCGAACTTCATCAATTTCTTCAATACTTGTCACCATCGGCAAGAGTATTTTTAAATTGCCCGTCTGTGCATTGGCTTTTAGCATCGCCCGAAGCTGGATCAGGAATATTTCCGGTTGATCGAGTGTAATGCGAATTCCCCGCCATCCCAGACAAGGATTTTCTTCATGGATAGGCATATAGGGAAGTTGTTTGTCAGCACCAATATCCAATGTTCTCAACGTTACTGGCTTATCAGGAAAAAGTTCCAGCATCTCTTGGTAGCGATTTTTCTGCTCATCTTCTGATGGAAAACCGCTGTGCAACATAAAAGGGATTTCTGTGCGGTACAGCCCAATACCATCAATACTGTCTTCTATCTGCTGTTCATGTTTCAAATTCAGGCCAGCGTTGAGCTGCACCAGAATGCGTTCGCCGCTTTTTAAACGCGCTTGTTTTTGCTGTTCACATTCCGCCAGCTTGCTGAGAACCTGTTCTTCCTCAATGATTTGTTGGTATTCCTGAGCAACCAGCAGCTCTGGTTCAATTAAAATTTCGCCGCGATAACCATCAAGGATAAGCGTCCGGTTGTGTAATAGCGCAGGCTGGATATCCGCCCCCATGATAGCGGGAATGCCCATCGCCCGAACCAATATGGCAGAATGGGAGTGAGTTGCGCCATCTCGCACAATCACGCCAACCAATTGATCTTGCGGCAATTCAGCCAACAAATTGGCATTGAGTTCATCAGCAACCAGAATAAAGCGCTCCGGCCATTGCTTTGTTCCCGTGAAGGAATCATTCAGATGGAACAGCACCCGTTGACCAAGCGCCCGCAGATCCGATGCCCTCTCTCTCATGTAAGGATCTTGCAAGCTGGCAAACTGTCCGGCATATTTTTCAATCACCGTCTTGACCGCCCACTCCGCCACAAAACCGTTATCAACAGAATAAAACAGATCTTGTTTGAGCTGGGGATCATTTAAGAGATGAGAATAGAGATCAAAAATAGCTGCGCTTTCTTTTTGTGAACTGGCAGTAAAACGCTTACTGATACGGCGGCATTCAGCGGTGGCTGCTTCAAGGGCCAACGTCAGCCTTGAGCGTTCCGCCTGATAATTCAGCGTTAATGCTTCTGTGATTTGCTCTAATAAAGGTTGGGAGCAATCTTGCCATCCCTGCGCCATCACAATGCCGTCAGAAATGGCGAGCGCCTGAATACGGGTCTGACGATATCGGCCGAATAATCCTTTTACTTGCGCCTGGGCGAGAACAGCAGCAAGCTGCATCGCCAATGTCACCATGAAAGATTCTTCACTTTCATTAAATAGCCGTCGCTCATGCTGTTGAACAACTAATATTCCCTGCAACTGGCGACGATAAATCATCGGTACACCTAAAAAAGCCCGCAGACTTTCTTCTTTCACTTGGGGAATATATTTAAAACTGGGATGGTCACGGACATCCGCAAGATTAATTAATTCAGACAAACGCCCAACTTGCCCTACAACGCCTTCATCAAAGGCCAGACTGATTGTTTTCCCTCTAGGTTTGCTCAACCCTTTAGTGGCCATCAGGTAATAACATTGCCGCTGATGATCGGCCAAATAGATAGAACAGACATCCGTGTTCATTGCCTGACAGGTTTCATTGACCAGTAGCTCAAGCGCTTCAGATAAATGGGTTGCCATCGCAACCTTTTCAACAATTTCCCGTAAGCGCATGAGCATAGCAATGACCTAACTTCTTCTACGACGATGTAAATAAGGTGAAGGTAATAATGAAGCAGGCTCCTGCGTTGACATCACAATAGAAGAGAATTCTTTCATCACGCGGCGATAGACATCTCGTTTAAAAGAAACGACTTGTCGGACAGGATACCAGTAACTGACCCAACGCCAGCCATCAAACTCCGGCGTTTTACTGCGCTGCACATTAATATCTGCTTCATTACATAACAATTGCAATAAAAACCAACGTTGCTTTTGCCCAATACAAACGGGCTTTGTATCCCAACGCACCAAACGCTTGGGTAATTTGTAACGCAACCAGCTCCGGGTCGAGGCGAGAACCCGTACATCTTTGCGATTTAAACCAACTTCTTCGAACAACTCGCGATACATCGCTTGTTCTGGTGATTCCCCCGGATTGATGCCCCCTTGAGGAAACTGCCAGGAATGCTGCCCATAACGGCGGGCCCACAAAACCTGCCCTTGGCGATTACAAATTACAATTCCTACATTCGGGCGGTAGCCATCATCATCGATCACCAGACTACCTCTCGGTATAACAAATTTAAAAAGATAGCTAATTGTTTCACACTCATCCCAAGCGGTAAACCTCTATGATTAGACTTTGCAGACGCAACCGAAGTCTCTACAATACCGCTATCTCAACGGGGTGCGGCTGTCATAAAACAGTACTGCTGAGAACAAACCCGTCGAACCTGAACCGGTTAGTACCGTCGTAGGGATTTGAGACGCTAATCATTGATATAACAGATGTCATTTTCATTTAGCACCTTCTCAGATCCTTTTCTGTCTACTACTGACAAACATTAATTATTAATGTTTATAACCATCAATATTATTAACTATTGATGTTGCAACCGTTAATCCGTTGCAACGACAGGAGAGCAAAGTGTTTAAGAAATTATTTTCCCGTTTTATGACTATCGCTATCGGTCTGCTGTCTATTTCTGCCAGTCTCTTTGCTCAGACAGCTCAGGCGAAACCAACACTGACCGTTTACACTTATGATTCCTTTGCCTCTGAATGGGGGCCGGGGCCTGCCATCAAAAAAGCCTTCGAAGCAGAATGTGGTTGTGAACTGAAACTGGTTGCGCTGGAAGACGGGGTATCTTTGCTGAACCGTTTGCGGATGGAAGGCAAAAAAACACCAGCGGATATTATACTGGGGTTAGATAACAATCTGATCCAAGCCGCCCAACATACAGGGTTATTCACACCGAGTCACGTTGATACCTCAAAACTGACATTACCCATCACATGGAACAATACGACATTTATTCCGTATGATTACGGTTATTTTGCCTTTATTTACAACAAAAACACCCTGCCTCATCCACCAAAAAGTATGGATGAATTAATCAATAGCCGCCAGAATTGGAAAATTATTTATCAAGATCCGCGCACCAGCACGCCGGGACTGGGGTTACTGCTCTGGATGCAGGAGCTTTATGGCGACAAGGCCGCACAGGAGTGGCAGAAAGTAGCCAAAAAGACACTCACCGTCACTAAGGGCTGGAGTGAAGCCTATGGCCTGTTTCTGAAAGGTGAAGGGGATATGGTACTGAGCTATACCACGTCACCCGGCTATCACATTATGTCAGAGAAAAAAGATAATTATGCCGCTGCCCTTTTCAAGGAAGGACACTACTTGCAGATTGAAGTGGCGGCTCAGGTAGCCTCCAGCAAACAGCCGGAACTGGCGCAGAAGTTCATGAAATTCATGATCTCGCCGACATTCCAGCAAGCCCTGCCAACCACGCAATGGATGTATCCCGTCATTGATATTCCTTTGCCGGATGTTTTCAGGCAACTTCCTGTTCCTGAGAAATCGCTGCAATTTAACGCAGATGATGTGGCAAAATACCGTACAAAATGGATCCGTACATGGCAAAGCGCTGTCAGCCGTTAATCGCGGGTTGGTTATTGCCGGGGGTCGTTGCCTCCGGCCTGTTGGTGATTGTTGCCCTGTCAGCATTCGGGACGCTGTGGTTCAATGCGCCGGAAAACCATTGGCAGACGTTCTTGAGTGACAGCTATCTCTGGCATGTCATTCGATTCACGTTCTGGCAGGCATTTCTTTCTGCCGTCTTCTCGGTCACACCGGCGATTTTTCTGGCACGGGCACTTTACCGACGCCATTTTCCCGGAAAAAGGTTATTTCTGCGCTTATGCGCCATGACGCTGATTCTGCCTGTTCTGGTGGCGCTGTTCGGGCTTCTCACCGTGTATGGTCAGACCGGCTGGCTGGCCAATCTTTGCCAATGGCTGGGCATGGAATATCGGTTTACACCTTACGGGCTGCAAGGCATTTTGCTGGCACATATTTTCTTTAATATGCCGATGGCAACACGGTTATTGCTGCAATCTCTGGAAAATATTGCCATTGAGCAGCGGCAACTTGCCGCCCAGCTTGGTATGAATGAATGGCAGCATTTTCGTTTTATCGAATGGCCTTATCTGCGCCGCCAAATTTTACCGACCGGTGCCCTGATTTTCATGCTGTGCTTTGCCAGTTTTGCTACCGTGCTTGCACTGGGTGGTGGCCCTGCCGCAACCACGATCGAACTGGCGATTTATCAGGCGCTCAGTTACGACTACGATCTGGGTCACGCCGCCCTGCTTGCCTTGATCCAACTTTTTTGCTGCCTCGGTCTGGTACTTCTCAGCCAAAAACTTAAAGGGGCACTTTCCGTGGGTTACGGGCATCAACAACAGTGGCGTAATCCACAGGATTCATGGCTGAGAAAATTATCTGATGGTTTACTGATTGGCGTCGCGTTACTGCTGTTGCTTCCCCCTTTATTGGCAGTCATCGTTGATGGCCTGAACCGTGATATTGTTGTTGTCTTAAGCCAACCAGCTTTATGGCAAGCCCTGAAAACCTCCATTATCATTGCGTTGGGTGCGGGATTATTGTGTGTCATCCTGACCATGATGCTGCTCTGGAGCAGCCGCGAATTACGTTTACGTCATTCCCCCCGCTGGGGACAGGTAATGGAAACCAGCGGATTGTTGATCCTTGCCATGCCGGGCATTGTGCTTGCGACCGGCTTTTTTCTCCTGCTGAACACCACTATTGGCCTACCCCAATCACCTTACGGGTTGATTATTCTGACCAACGCCTTGATGGCGATCCCCTACGCGCTAAAAGTATTGGAAAATCCCATGCGTGATTTGGCCGTGCGTTACAACCCCTTATGCCATTCCCTCAATATTCAGGGAATTCATCGTTTGTGTTGGATCGAATTTAAGGCATTAAAAATGTCCTTGGCACAAGCACTGGCTTTCGCCTGTGTATTATCGATTGGCGATTTTGGTGTGGTCGCGTTATTTGGCAATGAAGATTTCCGCACCCTGCCTTATTACCTTTATCAACAAATTGGAGCCTATCGCAGTCAGGATGGTGCCGTGACCGCATTCCTGCTGCTGCTACTGTGTTTTATATTATTCACTGTGATTGAACGCCTGCCGAGCCGACGCCATGATTAAACTTGAAAATGTCACTTACATTTATGAACACCTTGCCATGTATTTTAATGTCAGCGTAAAGGCCGGAGAGCGCATTGCCATCCTCGGCCCAAGCGGGGCGGGTAAAAGCACATTGTTAAGTTTAATGGCCGGTTTCCAGTTTCCAGAACAAGGTAATATCTGGCTGGATGGCGAAAATCATACGGATACCCCACCTTCCAGACGCCCTGTTTCGATGCTGTTTCAGGAAAATAACCTGTTTTCCCATCTGACCATTGCGCAAAATATTGGTTTGGGATTGCACCCTGGATTGCGGTTAAGCACCGGGCAAAAGAAAACGCTGCAACAGATTGCCGCTCAAGTGTCACTGGAGGCGTGTTTATCTCGCCTGCCGGCTCAACTTTCTGGCGGGCAGCGCCAACGGGCGGCACTGGCGCGTTGCTTAGTCCGCCACCAGCCGATTTTATTGCTGGATGAACCCTTTTCGGCACTTGATCCCGCTTTGCGTAATGAAATGCTGGAATTGCTCGATCAGATATGCAATGAGCGACAAATGACTTTACTGATGGTGTCTCACAATCTTCACGATGCCGCGAAAATCGCCCCGCGTTCCCTGCTGATTGTGGATGGAAAAATTCATTATGATGGAGAAACGAAGAAGCTGGTGAATGGCGAGGTGGATGAGGCGGGGGTTTTGGGGATAGGTTGATGTGATTTGTCTTGCAAATCTGTCTTAAATCCTTTTAAGACGCTGGAAGTGTCTCACCATGAGTCGGGCATGGCAGAAAGCTATTCCTTGTATTCTGATATCATATGATGAATATCAATCCTCAGGAGAAACAGCTTACTTTTGCGTTCTCCTGCTAATGCTCGTCATTTAATGGATTCAATCGATTTTCTTGGACTTGCTTTATTTGGTTGGTTTTGAAAGTAACAGAAAATCAGTTAGACTGAATGCTCTTTTTAATATGCTATCTTCGTTTCGATAGCGTAACTATAATCTTCTGGATATATGTCAAATACTTCTTTCCATTCCACATCAGGAGCGATCGACGTGACGTCATTTCCTGATAATAATAATTGTGTTGTCAAATGGGGATAGTGCTTGCAATACATATCCCATGACGTGGCATATTTCTTTCGCACTGATCCTGTGTAATTATCATTTTTTGACCCGATATACATGTTATTAACATGTTCTATTTCGGGTAATATAAACCACTTTAAATTCGTACTCTCGATTAATTCAGAAGGTATCGGAAAACCACATGAACCATACATTTCAATGTCATCTAAGCATTGAGTGACATAAACAAAGTCGTAATTTTCATTAAATTCTCGATATTTAAATATTTCACAATGGTGAGATATTTTTTTATCTATAAATAACCCGATAGCTTTCAATTCCTTTTCGGAATGATAAGCATCAATCAATGCGTTTCCGTAAAAACATGGTGTGCCATTTATTTCGTAGTGAGTGAAATCGCCATACGTAATGATTGCGCGAAAATAAACTTCTCTTTTCATGAGCCTATACATAAGATCTCTTACAAACTCACACATAAACATAATTAGATACCTAGCATCTTCTGGGGTATCTCCGCCATCTACGTTGTAGACAACAATTGTGTCAGAAAAAACAATAACCTTAAATATATCATGGTTATGAACATTTAGGCTAGCAATGACTTCATACAAATCATCAATCTTTTCACTTCCTTGTCTTACTAATTCAGTAAAACCAAGTATATCTAAATAGAGAAAGAATCTTTCGTTCATAAGCATCCTGAGGAACTGATAATTGAAGGGAAGGCGCTGCACCTGCGTATTAAAGGCTTTTCCGCCTTCCTCCATAATTTTTGCTGACAGATCGAGCAATGGCTAATACAAACACATCAGGCAGTGGCCATTTAATCGGCCACTCATCTCATGCTTTCTATTAAAAGAACTTTTATCACCCAACCCAATCTTCTTATAAACCACTAAATTCTCACGATCCCGGTGTGCCCGGTGCCCATGCCAAAATAACTCCATCCCTTCAGGCGCTGGTGCTATCTCTTCGGACAAGATAATCAACCAATCACATTTTTCAGGCGCTTCAAACGTATTCTGTTGTTGATGCAGGACATGAGCAAAATAATAAAGCATCGGCGCTTCGGATTCGCCAATATTGTACGATGCCATGCAGTGGTGATCTTGATATACCCCCGCCAGCGTCTGTTTTAAATCAAGAAACGTTTCTTTATACCCTTTGGTGTAATCAATCCAGCCAACAAATAACGTAAAGACTAATCCCCAGACTGTAGCAATCCCCAAAACCCAATTTTGGGCAGCGCGTAAGGCCGGCGATTTAGCAAGGAGCCAGCTTTTCGCTATCCATATCGCCGTGATCAAGGCAGCAATAGCCACAATCAATCCCGAGAAATTCATCTGATAACTCATTGGCAACCATCGGCTAAACGGCATTAACCAATGTTTATAATCAGTGGAAAGGGATAAAAAATAACAAATCCATAAAAAGATAATTATCCCAGACCAAAATAGGGAAGAAAATATGGTGAAATATTTATAGATGATCTTAGGCAGTTTAATAAAGCTCTCTGTCGCCAAGATTGCCATTGGGGCAATAAAAGGCAGTAAATATAATGCACGGCCAGAGGCCGAGATTTGCAATAACACCACACCTAATACAACAAAGGCAGCACAAAGGAAATAATGTTCGTCTGACAGAATTTTAATTGGGTTCATCAAGATAAAGATAAAAGCCAATATTCCCGCTGGCAAGGCAAACAACAGGACGGCCTCAGGGATCATAGTCGGATTTCCCCTTGCGCCGAGATCTTCAACCGAAAAACCGAAAAAGCGACCAATATTGTTATCCCAAAGCCAGATTTTAAATAAATCAGGATGTTCAATAAATAACATCACTGGCCACGGCAGGATGAAAACCAGTGCAATAATTCCTGATAATAACGCACTGAGCCAATATTGTTTGGTTCGGCACTGTTTCAGGAAAACGGGTGCCAGAATAAGACAAATCCATAACAACCCAGGAATAAATACCCCTTTTGATAAGAGTGTTACCGCCGTACCCATGGTCAACCACAAACAGGAATAAGCTGTTTTTTCGTTTTTGATTAATCCCAGTAAGCCATATAACCCGATCGTTGTGCCGGCCATCAATGAGGTATCAGTAAACATATCGTGGCTATGGCGAACCAAGCCGGGCGCACTGGCATACAAAGCAAAAGCTATCCATATTCGGCTGTCCGTAAAGTTTTTGATATCAATACACGACGAGCTAATAGAATAAAAAAGGAGAAATTGGTCACTGAAAAAAATAAAGAGGCTGTTCTGGCTGCATCGTGCATTGGCAGCCAAGGCGATAGCAAATGAATAAATGACGTTGCTGTCCAATAATACAGGGGCGGCTTTTCCATAAAAGGTTGCCCCGCATTTATGGTGACCAACCAATTCCCGGTCTCATACATCGTGTGAATAATGCCAAAACTGTAATTTTCATCTTGTTTCCATGGTGTATGTCCATAAACACCGGGTAACAAATACAGCAGGATAAAAGCGAAAAATAAGAGTAAGGCTCTGATATCTGTTTGCGTCAGTTGATTGGGTTTATTCATCAATATTTACCAGATTCAATTAATTTTTTATTTTTTCAGTAAAAAACGTTGGAATGTCACCCAATTAATCATAGTAACAAAAGGTAAATAAAACAGCCTGTTTAAATCACATTTCAAAATGAAAAGATTACAAACATTCACTATTATGAAAACCTATTTAATTAGATGAGAAAAAATAAGTCATCTCTCTGATAATTTAAAGTAGTTAATATCTCTCTGGTAAAAATAAATTCATTATAAATACTCTTTTTATTAATTAATAAAATAATAAATCACAATAACTATAAAAACGTATTCCCCTGTCAAATTCCCAGCAAAAAACACTGTATAAATAACCATAATTAATGCTATGATTGAAATGGCCTCCGTGAAATGAAATAGGGTTTATTTCTCACAAGATAAAATATTATGCAGATAAATCACGTTGAACAAGGTTTTATCCTGACCCGCCATTGGAAAGAGACACCATTAGGTATCGAGTTGGTGTATTGGCTGGCGACGGAGGCGGGTGCACGCCGTATTACGATCCCGCACCAAAAAGCGGTGGCCTTTATTCCTCAACACGATCTGCCTAAAGTAACACCGTTGTTGGCACAAGAGCGGGGCTGCGAACTGAAAGCTTTGCCATTGAAAGATTTTAGTCGCCAACCGGTCTCTGCCTTATATTGCCTGCAATATCGCCAGTTACAACAACTGGAAAAAGTGTTTAAAGAGCAAGATATCCCGCTCTATGAAACCGATATTCGTCCCCCCGATAGGTTTATGATGGAGCGCTTTATTACTGCTCCCGTTTGGTTCAGCCAGAAACCCAACGGCAGTTATCAAATGAAACCTAATCCCGCTTATCGGCCACATTTGAAATGGGTGTCACTGGATATCGAAACCAGCCAACATGGGGAGCTGTATTCTATTGGCTTGGCCGGATGCGGTGAGAAAACGGTATTTATGTTGGGAGCAGCAAAGGATAACCGACAGGATCTCGATTTCAAACTGGAGTATGTTGCCAGTCGTCCGCTGATGCTGGAAAAACTCAATGAGTGGCTGGCTGATTATGATCCTGATGCCATTATTGGCTGGAATCTGGTTCAGTTCGATTTGCGGGTGTTGCAGCAACATGCTGAACGCTATCACGTGCCGTTAAAATTCGGGCGCAATCAGGCGGTACTCGAATGGCGGGAACATGGTTTTAAACCAGGGCACTTTTTCGCTTCGGCAGAAGGCCGTCTGATCATTGATGGCATTGATGCCCTGAAAACCGCCACGTGGAATTTTCCCTCTTTCAGTCTTGAGTACGTCGCGCGCGAACTGTTAGGGGAAGGGAAAGCCGTCGATAATCCTTATGATCGCATGGATGAGATCAATCGTCGCTTTCAAGAAGATAAGCCCGCCCTCGCCCGCTATAATTTGCAGGATTGCCTTCTGGTCAATCGTATTTTTGAAAAGACGGATTTGATGGCTTTCCTGTTGGAGCGCGCCACGGTAACAGGATTGGCGGTGGATCGCAGCGGAGGATCTGTCGCGGCATTCACCCATCTTTATCTGCCAAGAATGCACCGTATTGGTTATGTGGCTCCCGTTCTGCCAACGTATTTCGATGACAACAGTCCCGGTGGCTTCGTGATGGATTCGTTCCCCGGATTATACGATTCGGTGTTGGTGCTGGATTACAAAAGCCTCTATCCTTCGATTATTCGCACGTTTTTAATTGATCCGGTCGGGCTGGTTGAGGGTCTCGCCAACCCTGATAGCCAACAGGCCGTGCCCGGTTTTCGTCAGGCATTTTTCTCCCGCACACAGCACTGTTTGCCGGATATTGTCACCCAAATCTGGCATGAACGTGAAAAGGCCAAAAAGCAACAGAATGCGCCGCTTTCCCAAGCGCTGAAAATTATTATGAATGCGTTTTATGGTGTACTTGGCGCTTCCGGCTGCCATTTTTTTGATCCTCGCCTGACCTCATCCATTACGCTGCGTGGTCACAAAATCATGCACCAAACCCGTGAGTTAATCGAATCACAAGGCTATCAGGTGATTTATGGTGATACGGATTCCACTTTTGTCTGGCTAAAACAACCTCATTCCGAGGAGGAAGCCTGCCAAATCGGGCATTCCCTGACACAATTTGTCAACCAATGGTGGCGGGATCACCTTAAGGCTGAATTCAATCTTGAAAGTGTGCTGGAGCTGGAGTTTGAAACTCACTATCGGCGTTTCCTAATGCCAACGGTACGCGGCGCAGAGCAAGGCAGTAAAAAACGTTATGCCGGGTTAAGCGGTGATAAGGTGATTTTCAAGGGGCTGGAAACGGTCAGGAGTGACTGGACGCCGCTGGCACAAATATTCCAGAAAGAGCTGTATAGCCTGATTTTTCATCAACAACCGCATCAGCATTATATTCGGCAATATATCGCCAAAACACTGGCAGGTGAGTTTGATGATCGTCTGGTGTACCGTAAGCGATTACGCCGCAAGTTGTCTGATTATCAGCGTAATGTGCCGCCCCATGTGCGGGCAGCACGTTTGGCGGATGAATATAATCAACAGCATCATCGTCCGTTACAGTATCAAAATGGCGGTTGGATCAACTACGTCATGACCCAAGCAGGCCCTGAACCTTTAGAGAATCCAACCTCGGCGCCCGATTATGAACACTATATCAACAAGCAACTGAAACCGATTGCCGATGCCATCCTGCCATTTATTCAGGACGACTTTATGCCCCTGCTGACCGGGCAAATGAGCATCTCTTTCGAATAATGGCTATTTTTGCAGGTGACGGCTTGCCCGGCTTCAATTAACATAGCGCCCCTCCAATGGGCAACTGCACTTTTGTGATCCCGTTATCAAAACCTATAACAATCGATATCCAAAACAATCGATATCCAACAAAAGCAGCCATCCTGCAACCATAAATAATATTGTCTAACAGAAAACTGAGCCAAAATTTATGCCATTTACTCTTGGTCAACGCTGGATAAGCGATACAGAAAGCGAACTTGGATTAGGAACCGTCGTGGCGCTTGATGCGCGCATGGTGACGTTACTTTTCCCTGCCAGCGGAGAAAACCGCCTTTACGCACGCAATGACTCCCCCATCACCCGCGTTATGTTTAATGTGGACGATACCGTGACCAGTCACGAAGGCTGGAAACTCAAGATCAATGATGTCCAACTCGATAATGGCCTGTTGACCTATGTGGGTACGCGTCTGGATACGGAAGAAGAAAACATCTGCTTGCGGGAAGTTTTTCTGGATAGCAAGCTGACATTTAACAAGCCACAGGATCGCCTGTTTGCCGGTCAAATTGACCGCATGGATCGCTTTGCCTTGCGTTTTCGCGCCCGTAAACACCAAAGCGAGCAGTCCCGTCTGGCCGAAAGTGGGCTGCGCGGTATTCGTGCCAGTTTGATCCCTCATCAGCTACACATTGCCAATGAGGTAGGCAAGCGTCACGCACCGCGTGTATTACTGGCGGATGAAGTTGGTCTGGGCAAGACCATTGAAGCCGGTATGATTATCCATCAGCAATTGATGGCCGGGCGTGCCGAACGTGTGTTAATCATTGTGCCAGACAGCCTGCAACACCAGTGGCTGGTCGAAATGCTGCGCCGTTTCAATCTGCGTTTTTCCCTGTTTGATGATAGCCGGTACAGCGAAGCGCTGCATGACAGCGATAATCCGTTTGAAACTGAACAGTTGATTATCTGTTCGCTGGATTTTGTTCGCCGCAATAAGCAGCGTTTTGAACTGCTGCTGGAAGCCAGTTGGGATTTAATGGTGGTGGATGAAGCGCACCATCTGGCCTGGAGCGAAAATTCCCCCAGCCGCGAATATCATGCTATCGAACAATTGGCAGAGCAAATTCCGTCGGTCTTACTGTTAACGGCAACCCCAGAGCAGTTGGGGCAAGAGAGTCACTTTGCCCGCTTGCGCCTGCTGGACCCGAATCGTTTCCACGATTATCAGGCGTTCATTGATGAGCAACAGAAATACCGCCCGGTCGCGGATGCGGTGACATTACTGTTGTCCAGTGAATCCCTGAATAATGACCAGCAAAATGTCATCGTCGAATTGATCAGCGAGCAGGATATTGAACCGCTGCTGAAAGCCGCCAACAGTCATCAGGATGAAGAGAGCGAAAACGCGCGCCGCGAACTGATCACCATGTTGATGGATCGCCACGGCACCAGCCGACTGCTGTTCCGTAATACCCGTGGTGGTGTGAAAGGCTTTCCGCATCGTGAATTGCACGAGATCAAATTACCTTTGCCGGCTCAATATCAGACGGCGATCAAGGTTTCTGAAATCATGGGTGCCAAAAAGTCGGTGGAGGCTCGCGCCAAAGATATGCTCTATCCTGAACGGATCTATCAGGAATTCGAAGGGGAAAACGCCACCTGGTGGAATTTCGATCCCCGCGTAGAATGGCTGATGGGTTTCTTGATGGCAAATCGCGACGAAAAAGTGCTGGTGATCTGTGCCAAAGCAGAAACGGCGCTGCAACTGGAGCAAGTGTTGCGTGAACGCGAAGGCATCCGCAGTGCGGTGTTCCACGAAGGCCTGTCCTTGCTGGAACGTGACCGTGCCGCCGCTTACTTTGCTTCCCAAGAAGAGGGCGCGCAAGTGCTGCTCTGTTCTGAAATTGGCTCAGAAGGGCGTAACTTCCAGTTTGCCAATCAGCTTGTCATGTTTGATTTACCCTTCAATCCTGATTTGCTGGAACAACGTATCGGTCGTCTGGATCGTATCGGCCAAAACCGCGATATCAAAATCAGTGTGCCTTATCTGGAAAATACGGCGCAATCCATTCTCCTGCGCTGGTATCACGAAGGTCTGGACGCTTTTGAGCACACCTGTCCAACCGGCCGTTCCATCTATGACAAGTATTATGAAACGCTGGTGAATTTCCTCGCCAAGCCAAATGAGCAAACGGGCTTCAATGAATTTATTGCACAATGTCGCGAGCATCATGAGAAGCTGAAACAGCAACTGGAACAGGGGCGTGACCGTCTGCTGGAGATGAACTCCAACGGCGGCGAGCAAGGCCAGAAACTGGCAGAGAAAATTGCGGCGCAGGATAAAGATACCGATCTGGTGAATTTTGCCCTGAATCTGTTTGATATCATCGGCATCAATCAGGAAGATCGCTGCGACAATATTATTGCCCTGCATCCCTCCGATCATATGCTGGTGCCGGATTTCCCCGGCTTACCTCAAGATGGCTGCTCGATTACGTTTGACCGTGAAAAAGCCCTGTCCCGCGAAGATACTCAGTTCCTGAGCTGGGAACACCCCATCATTCGCAACGGGCTGGATTTAATCCTGTCAGGCGATACCGGCAGTTGTGCGGTTTCCATCCTGAAAAACAAGGCACTGCCGGTCGGTACGCTGTTAGTTGAGTTGATTTACGTTGTGGAAGCCCAGGCGCCGAAGCACCTGCAATTGACCCGTTTCTTGCCGCCAACACCTGTGCGCCTCCTGCTGGATCTGAAAGGCACCAATCTGGCGCCTCAGGTTGAGTTTGAAAGCTTCAACCGTCAGCTCAATGCCATCAACCGCCATAACGCCAGCAAGCTGGTGAATGCAGTACAGAAAGAGGTTCATGCGATTTTGCAACAATCTGAACCGCTGGTTGAAGCACAAGCACATGGGTTGATCGCGAAGGCGAAGAAAGAAGCGGATGAAGCGCTGTTGACCGAATTGTCACGCATGGAAGCCCTGAAAGCGGTTAACCCGAATATCCGTGATGATGAGCTGGAGGCGATTAGATCTGAGCATAAACATCTGCTGCTCAATCTTGATCAGGCCAACTGGCGTCTGGATGCGATTCGTTTGGTGGTGGTTTCTCATCAGTAAGAAAACAAAGGCGATTGGTTAACGGTAAACTCAGGGGTATTTTCGACAACATGCCCCTGAGTTTTATCTCACATGCGTTTTATCTCACATATGTTTTATCTCACATAGTCAGCCATATCCTGATAGAATGCGCCCCGTCATTTTTTCGACCCGATTATTTCCCAACTCGATTATTTTCCAAACCCATTTTTCGACCCATTGGAGCCACTATGCTGGAGTCTTATCTTCCCCCGACCGATCCTTGGTTACATGTGTTGTATCAAGATGAGCACATTATGGTTGTCAATAAACCCAGTGGCTTACTTTCTGTGCCGGGGAGAGCAGAGGAGCACAAGGACAGTATTATGACGCGGATACAAGCGGAATTTCCCTGCGCCGAATCCGTCCATCGATTGGATATGGCGACCAGCGGGATTATGGTTGTCGCACTGACTAAGGCCGCCGAGCGTGAGTTAAAACGGCAGTTCCGTGAGCGTGAACCGAAAAAAGTCTATATCGCGCGGGTATGGGGAAAGATGGTGCAGGAAAAAGGAAGGGTGGATCTGCCCTTAATCTGCGACTGGCCAAATCGCCCGAAACAAAAAGTCTGTTTTGAAACGGGCAAGTCAGCACAAACTGAATATCAGGTTCTGGAATATGAAGCGCAGGCAACGCGGGTCCGGCTGGCGCCGATCACTGGGCGTTCTCATCAGCTTCGCGTACATATGCTGGCACTTGGCCATCCTATTTTGGGGGATAAGTTCTACGCTCACACGTCAGCAAGAGAACGGGCATCTCGCCTGCAATTACATGCTCAAGAGCTATTTATCACCCACCCCGCTTATGGCACGCCAATGCATTTTGAGTGCAAAGCTGATTTTTAACAAATACTTTAACAAATACACAGCGACAAGCGTTATTTAAAACCTTTCTCTTTTTTGATCAAATCATAGGCGGCCTGGATAGACTGCGCTTTTTGTTTCGCCAGTTCCATCATCTCTGGTGGTAAACCTTTTGCCACCAGCTTATCGGGATGATGCTCACTCATCAGTTTTCGATAAGCGCGTTTAATGGTTGTGGCATCATCCTGTTCCTTGACACCCAGTACCTTACAGGCATCTTCCAGTGTCGCACGCTGCGGTCTGTGGCCGTGATAATGTCCATGCTGCTGGTATTGCCCACCATATTGGTGCCCCTCGAAATGGCGCCCCCCTTCCATCATGGCAAGAAATTGCTCAAATTGAAGGCGGGAAATCCCTAATTCTTCCGCGATAACAAACAGTACCTTTCTTTCATTGGGATGCAGTTCACCATCTGCAAATGCGGCTTGTAGCTGAATTTCCAGAAACATGCGGATCAGGTCAAAACGACCAAAACAAGCACGGCGTAATTGTCGCAAGGTTTCACGCAAGGGAAATTGAGGCTGCTTGCCTTCACGGAATGCCTGCTGTGCAGAAAGCCGGGCTTCACCATGCAGTTGCATTCTGTTCATCAGTTGGCTGGCCAGTTGGATATCCGTTTCGGTTACCCGCCCTTTTGCTTTGGTCAGGTGCCCCAATACCTGAAAAGTACTGCGGAAAAACAGCGCCTGCCGGGTGGGGCCTTTAGGCGTTCTGCCCAATTTCTGCATCCTGATTTTGTCAAGCAGGTGACCCAGCAGCAAGCCAATCACGATCCCCCAAAAACCCGCACCCGACGCGATCCCAAATATCAATCCGAATAATTTTCCCCAATACTGCATATACTCTTCAATTCCCCAATGCCCTGAGCGCAATTTTGCATTATCATACTCTCCATTAAGCTCTGTGCCTAACAACAAGATTAGCAAAGTTAAACTTTATTCTGGCGCCTATCTCTCAACTACGTTAGTCTCTGAGCGTTTGCCGGCACGATGCCACTGATGACGGAACCGCATAAACATCTATGAATAAATGTTATCCTACCCTGCTGGCCACAATGGTATGGGCAGCACTTTACAGTCAGCAGGCACATGCTGACCTTGCAGCGCAATGTATGTTGGGTGTCCCTGTTTACGATAAGCCGATTATCACAGGCGATCCAAATAAGCTGCCGATTTATATTAAGTCCGATGATACTCACGGTGAATATCCCAATGCGGTTGAGTTTATTGGTAATGTTGATATCCAACAGGGCAATAAAACCCTGACAGCCGATAAAGTCCGGCTCGAACAGACACAAGCTAAAGAACCTGTCCGCACGGTAACCGCCGTCGGTAATGTCAGCTATGATGACCCTCAGATCATCTTGAAAGGGCCACGCGCGTGGGCCAATCTGAACAATAAAGATACCGACGTAGAACAAGGCAGATACCAGATGGTTGGCCGTCAAGGACGCGGTAGTGCAGATAAAATGATGCTGCGTGATGAAAATCGCTATACCATCTTGAATAACGGGATATTTACTTCCTGCCTGCCCGGTAATGATAGCTGGAGCGTTGTGGGTTCTGAGGTGATCCTTGACCGTGAAGAAGAAGTCGCTGAAATCTGGAATGCCCGCTTTCGCGTTGCCAATGTGCCGGTGTTTTACAGTCCCTATTTGCAATTGCCTATTGGAGACAAACGCCGTTCTGGTTTTTTGATCCCCAACGCCAGTTTTTCCAATAAAGACGGTTTCCAATTCCTGCTGCCCTATTACTGGAACATTGCCCCCAACTATGATGCCACCATTACCCCGCATCTCATCACGATGCGTGGTTTGAAGCTGGATAATGAGTTCCGTTATTTAACCCAAGCGGGTTCAGGTACAGTGGCTCTGGATTGGATTGGGCGCGACCGTCTGTATGAAGAGGACAAAAGGCTCAATATCAAGCCTGAGCGGGATAGTAACAGCCGTTGGTTGTTCTACTGGAATCACAGTGGCGTCATGAATCAGGTTTGGCGTTTTAGTGCTGATTATACCAAAGTCAGTGATCCAACCTATTTCAGTGACTTCACGTCACAATACGGTTCCAGTACTGATGGTTATGCCACCCAGAAATTCAGTATTGGCTATGCCCAGAAAAACTGGAATACCACATTGACCACCAAACAGTTCCAAATCTTTACCCCAAGTGAAAGCAGAAAAGCCTATCGTGCTGAACCTCAGTTGGATTTCAATTACTATAAAAATGCGCTAGGGCCATTTGATTTTCATACCTATGCCCAGATAGCGAAATTTACCAGTGTGGGTAATCAGTGGCCAAATGCAACCCGTTGGCATCTTGAACCTGCCATTAACTTACCGCTTTCTAATGGCTGGGCGAGCATCAATAATGAATTTAAATTGATGGCAACCCATTACGAGCAGGATCTTTCTGATACCATCAAAAAGAATTCGCAAACGGCTTCGTTGGAAAAGTCAGTAGACCGTGTTCTGCCCGTGTTTAAATCAGATGCGAAAATGGTGTTTGAGCGCAGCATGTATTTTAATCGGGACTATACCCAGACGCTGGAACCGCGCGCTCAATATCTCTATGTCCCTTATAAGAATCAAAATAACATTAACAACTTTGATTCTTCCCTGCTGCAATCGGACTATAACGGATTGTTCCGCGACCGCTTCTACAGTGGCTTGGATCGTATTTCGTCTGCCAATCAATTTACCACGGGGGTGACGACCCGCATTTATGATGAAGATTTGGTTGAACGTTTTAATCTGTCCGTAGGTCAAATTTACTACTTTGAACGTCCACGTACCGAAGATACTGATGCGGCTTTAGGCAGCAAAGATATCATAGGAAACAAAAAGGGGACGGGAACCACAACATGGGCTGGCGATGTTTACTGGAAAATCAATGATTCCTGGGGATTCAAAGGCGGATTGCAATATGATAATCGTCTGAGCAGCTTAACGATGGGGAATGCCGTCATGGAGTACCGCCGTGATGCTGACCGCATGTTGCAATTAAGCTATCGTTTTGTCGATAGAGATTATATTCAAGCCACTCTCGGACAATTACCCGCTTATCAGCAAGGGATTTCTCAAGTGGGCATGGTGGCAAGTTGGCCATTATCAGAGCGTTGGGCGTTTGTCGGGGCTTATTACTACGATACGAAAGAGAAACAGCCAGCCAGCCAGATGGTCGGCCTGCAATACAACACGTGTTGCTGGGCGGTTAATGTGGGTTATGAACGCAAGGTCACCGACTGGCGCTTCGATAGCAGCCAATATGACAATAAATGGTCATTCAATATTGAACTTCGTGGCTTAAGTAACAATCATAGTTTAGGCAGTCAGAAAATGTTGCAGCAAGGTATTCTTCCATACCAACGTGCATTCTGATACCGATAAACGCAATGTAAACAAAATAACCCTGCCAAGGCGGGATTGATATGATGGGAAATGTATGAAGAACTGGAAATCGCTCATTTTCGGATTGATGTTTTCAGTAAACTCTGTCGCAATGGCCGCGCCACAAGAGCTTAATAAGGTCGCTGCCGTTGTTAACAATGATGTCGTACTGGAAAGTGACGTCAACAGCCTTTTACAATCCGTTAAACTTAATGCAAAACAGGCAGGCCAGCAGATACCGGATGAGAAAGCATTGCGTCATCAGATCCTTGAGCGCTTGATTATGGATGACATTATTCTGCAAATGGCAGACCGAATGCAGATTACTATTCCTGATCAAGTCTTAGATTCTGCGATCACCAATATTGCAACTCAAAACCACTTGAGCCTTGCCCAGTTGAAACAAAATCTGGTCACAGATGGCATTAGCTTCGATACCTACCGTAATCAGATCCGCAAGGAAATGATGATTGCAGAAGTGCGTAACAATGAAGTCCGCCGTCGCGTCACTATCCTGCCACAGGAAGTTGATTCGCTGGCTAACCAAATCAGCAGCCAAAATAGTCAGGATTCTGAGTTAAATATTAGCCAGATCCTGATCCCCTTGCCGGAAAACCCAAGTCAGGAACAGGTAGAAAAAGCGGGAACCACGATCCAAAAAATCTTGTCTGAACTCAAGAATGGCGTGGATTTCGGCAAATTGGCGCTCACCTATTCCGGTGATAGCCAAGCCCTGAAAGGGGGCAATATGGGCTGGAACAAACTGCAAGAGTTGCCATCCCTGTTTGCTGCGCAGCTCCAATCTGCACAAAAGGGGCAGATTATTGGCCCAATCCGTTCCGGTGTGGGTTTTCACATTCTGAAAGTGAATGATATCCGTGGTGGTCAGATGCCCATTGCCGTCACCGAAGTGGAAGCCCGCCATATTCTGCTGAAAACATCCCCCATTCTGAACGACGAGCAGGCACGCAACGAGTTGATGCAGCTTAGAGAAGCGATCTTAAGTGGTAAAACGTCATTCGAAGAAGCCGCAAAAGAGCATTCTGAAGATCCCGGTTCAGCCATGCGTGGTGGAGAATTGGGTTGGAATTTGCCAAGTGCTTACGATCCTGCTTTCCGCGATGCGTTGATGAAATTGCAAAAAGGTGAGATCAGCCAGCCTGTTCACTCCGCTTTCGGTTGGCACTTAATTCAACTGCTAAATAGCCGCAAAGTCGATAAAACAGATGCGGCACAGAAAGATCGTGCTTATCGCCTGCTATTCAACCGCAAATTCAATGAAGAGGCACAAAGCTGGATGCAGGAATTACGGGCCTCCGCTTATGTGAAAATTTTAGACAGTCGCGATGCACAATAACAGTGATGCACAATAATAAACCCATTATCATTACCCCCGGCGAACCAGCCGGGGTTGGTCCTGATTTAGTCATTGCGCTTGCTCAAAAAGCGTGGCCAATACAACTGGTTGTTTGTGCCGACCCGGAGCTAATGCTCTCGCGAGCCAAGCAACTGAATTTACCCCTGCAACTACAAACTTACTCCCCTGAACACACTTCATCACAAGCTGCCGGCACTCTGACTATTCTGCCCGTTCCGTTGCAATCCCCGACGATTGCCGGGGAGTTAAACCGAAAAAACGGTACTTATGTCACGGAAACCTTGGCAAAAGCCTGCGATGGTTGCCTGAGTGGAGAGTTTTCAGCATTAGTGACCGGGCCTGTGCATAAGGGTGTCATTAATGATGCAGGCGTTCCTTTTACCGGGCATACTGAATTTTTTGCTGACCACAGCCAATGCTCAAGGGTGGTCATGATGTTGGCAACCGAAGAGCTGCGAGTTGCACTGGCAACAACGCACCTGCCAATTCTGGATGTCCCGAAAGCGATTACCTTTGATTCCCTGCGGGAAGTGATCACGATTCTTAATCATGATCTAAAAACGAAATTCGGTATCCCCCGTCCTCATATCTACGTTTGCGGCCTGAATCCTCATGCCGGTGAAGGAGGGCATATGGGGCATGAAGAAATCGATGTCATCATCCCCGCCTTAGACAGTCTGAGGGCAGAAGGCCTATGGCTGGAAGGTCCATTGCCTGCGGATACTCTGTTCCAGCCCAAATATTTAGATCATGCCGATGCCGTGCTTTCGATGTATCACGATCAAGGGCTACCCGTGTTAAAATACCAAGGTTTTGGCAGGGCAGTGAATATTACGCTGGGTCTGTCATTTATCCGAACTTCTGTCGATCATGGCACAGCACTGGAGCTGGCAGGGACAGGTCAAGCTGATGTGGGGAGTTTTATCACCGCATTGAATCTAGCAATTAAAATGATACAAAACAGTAATGAATAACAAAGTCCATCAAGGGCACCATGCCCGTAAACGTTTCGGGCAAAACTTTTTAACCGATCAATTTATCATTGATAGTATTGTCAATGCGATGAACCCACTGGTCGGCCAAGCCGTCGTGGAAATCGGCCCCGGTTTGGGAGCCTTGACTGAGCCAGTGGGCGAACGCATGGATAAAATGACGGTCGTCGAACTTGACCGCGATTTGGCGGCTCGCCTGCATGTTCATCCCAAACTGAAAGATAAGCTGACCATCATTCAGCAAGATGCAATGACAGTTGATTTTGGTCAGATCGCCAAACAGCACGGACAATCTCTGCGTGTATTTGGCAACCTGCCTTATAACATTTCTACCCCGTTGATGTTCCATCTTTTCAGCTATACTGATGCTATCGCTGATATGAACTTTATGTTACAAAAAGAAGT
Source organism: Xenorhabdus sp. PR6a (assembly GCF_028599065.1). Classification (NCBI taxonomy): domain Bacteria; kingdom Pseudomonadati; phylum Pseudomonadota; class Gammaproteobacteria; order Enterobacterales; family Morganellaceae; genus Xenorhabdus; species Xenorhabdus sp. PR6a. The sequence continues at coordinate 119,139 of NZ_JAQRFJ010000001.1, forward strand.
CGTGAATCGTCTGGTCGCGGGGCCTGGCAGTAAAGCCTACGGACGTTTAAGTGTCATGGCACAATACTACTGTCAGGTAATACCTATTCTTGAAGTACCGCCGACGGCATTTACACCTGCGCCGAAAGTGGATTCTGCCATTGTGCGTTTGATCCCACACAAGAGCATGCCTTATCCTGTTCAGAATATTCGCATGTTAGCCCAGATTACCACTCAGGCATTTAACCAACGGAGAAAAACGCTCCGCAATAGCCTTGGGAATATTTTTTCTACTGAACAGTTATCTGAACTGGGCGTTGATCCCGGTACGCGGGCTGAAAACATCTCTGTCGAGCAATACTGTAAGATGGCAAACTGGTTAGCATCTCAACCTAAAATGGCCTAAACCAATCAACAGAAGTTGCAGCAACAGGAGGCACCTATGCTCAATGAACCCAGAGTTTATATCCAAGTACAAAGTACTTATGTAGAAAGCCAATCACAGCCGGAACAACAACGTTTTGTGTTTGCTTATACAATATCAATTCGCAATCTTGGACATTCCCCTGTGCAACTTCTTAGCCGTTACTGGCGCATTACCAACAGTGATGGTCACCAAACCGAAATTCAGGGTGAAGGGGTTGTGGGAAAACAACCTTTGATCCCGCCGGGAACAGAATACCGCTACAGTAGTGGGGCGATTTTGGAAACCCCTCTGGGAACAATGGAAGGCCACTATGAAATGGTTGATCACGATGGCCGTTCGTTCCGTGTCGCCATTCCCGTGTTCCGGCTGGCTATTCCAACACTGATAAATTAATTATTATGGCGACATACCTTATTGGCGATATTCACGGTTGTTATCGTGAATTTCGCGCTTTGTTAGCACAAGTCGATTTTAATCCCAGCGAAGATACGCTATGGCTGACAGGCGATCTCGTCGCCCGTGGCCCGGATTCATTGGCTGTACTGCGCTATATCAAGCAACTCGGTTCCGCGGTGAGGCTCGTACTGGGCAATCACGATCTCCATCTGTTGGCGGTTTACGCCAAAATCAGTCGCAATAAAGCGAAAGATTTGCTGGCTGAATTACTCGCCGCACCGGATATTGATGAGTTGATAAATTGGTTGAGAAAACAGCCCGTGTTGCAAGTCGATGATGAACTGAAACTCGTCATGGCACATGCCGGGCTCACCCCACAATGGGATTTGGCAACCGCCAAAATATGCGCCCGTGAAGTGGAAGCTATTCTTCGCAGTGACAGTTATCCGTTGTTTCTCAACGAAATGTATGGGGATATGCCGAATAACTGGACGCCAGAGTTAAGCGGCCTTGCCCGGTTGCGTTACAGTACCAATGCCTTGACCCGCATGCGTTATTGCTTTCCAAACGGTCAATTGGATATGAGCTGTAAATCCAAACCGGAAAATGCCCCTGCCCCACTGAAACCGTGGTTCAAATTACCACGCCGCATTCCTGAAGATTATTCCATTGCCTTTGGTCACTGGGCTGCACTGGAAGGCCAGGGTACACCTGCTGGCATCTATGCGCTGGATACGGGATGTTGTTGGGGCGGGAAATTGACCCTGCTTCGTTGGGAGGATAAACAGTATTTCAGTCAGAATTCATTATTCACTAAGTGATAAACCTGAGACAGTATCTGGGCGATGACGCCGGAGTGCCTCAAGGCACTCCGCACGCAAGGTTAGCTCACTCTCGGCGTTCCAGAACTTCAAAACAATAGCTATGTGAATTGTGTTCATCTGCGTCGTGATATTCGGTAAACGTTGAATTCCACTCATCAGGCTCATAATCAGGGAAATGCGTGTCACCAATCACTTCCGCATCAATATGCGTCAAATACATACGGTGAGCCAGAGGAATAAACTGCTCATAAATTTTTCCTCCTCCCATTACCATCACTTCTTCAACATCGCCAACGGCGGCCAAAGCCGCTTCGATAGAGCTGACCCAAGTGACCCGATCATCACTGGCAGGTTGACTGCTGATCACGATATTCAGACGCCCCGGTAAAGGACGACCAATCGATTCATAAGTCACGCGCCCCATGACAACCGGCTTTCCGAGCGTATTGCGTTTAAACCAGGCTAAATCGCCCGGCAAAGCCCACGGCATGGCGTTTTCCATCCCAATAACTCGATCCATAGCCATCGCAGCAATCAAGCTGATAATCATTAAATCACCTTACAGCCAAGTAGTATGAAAGTTTGGGACACTATACGGAAAGGGTTACTCTCAGTCGATAAGATTAGTCACTTATTCCCACAAATAGTTAGTTTGCTCATAAATTGGCACTAAAATAACAACCTTATCCAACTTGACAGAATATTTACCTGATATTCACCTAAAATCCACCGAAAACAATGGTAGAATCGGGTTTAACCAGTAACAGATTTTCATTTAAGAACCGGCAGGATTAACCAGCAACTGCCCGGCTACGCCACGATCTGCCATTTCTAATATTTGGCTGTAATACATGAAAGAAAAATGCTCATAAGACGGCTGCATCATATTAACCAGTAATTCAGCCCGACTCTCAATCCAAACGGTATCTTTCCAGCCATAATCCTGTGGCTCTGGACGAGAGCCATTCAGACTGATGACCTTAAACCTTGCCCCTTCAATATGGAAAGGCTGCGGTATTGACGTTGTGACGATCCAACGCTCCCATGCGCCTTGCTGGCTTGTGATATCGATTCGATTCTCATTCAGCAGTGAGCCATTAATCCCTTGTGAATAGTTGCCTAAATCAATCTGACGACTTCGAATGGAGTCGTTGATCTGCGGATTATCAACGACAAGCTGAGCCGGTAATTGATCTGTCACCAAAGGCAGCAGCCCACTGGCTTTCAGGGTTAACACCGTGGTTGACAGCAGTTTGCTTGAAGATTCAAACAAGCCTTTCAGACGATCGATGACACCTGCGGATTCCCCCGCAGTAATAGTCACACTTTCCACTTGCGACATATCAATTAAGACTTCACGGCGCTCTCCCGGTGCGAGTGACAATAGCTGTACTGCCACGGGAGCTGGCAGCAGGCCTTGATCAGTCGCGATCATATAGAAAGGACGCCCATCACTGAGCTGTAATTGATATCGTCGGGCATTAGACGCATTCAATAAGCGTAACCTGACCCAACCTCTGGCAACTTCTACGAAAGGATTTTCGACGCCATTCACAACCAACGTGTCGCCAAGAAAACCTTGATTAGCCGACGGGTTATATTGCGGCACACCAAAATTATCTAACCGCTTATCTTGCAAAATAACCGGGAAATCATCGACACCATAATGTCTGGGCAAAGGCAGGCTGCGGCTGCTTTCGTCTTCCACCAACCACATACCTGCAAGGCCGGCATAAACATGCCGTGCCATTCGATTTGGGGTATTGGCGTGATACCAACAAGTCGTTGCTACTTGGTTTATCGGGATCACAGGCGACCAACTTTCCCCCGCCGACATCAAACGGGACGAACCGCCCATCAAAGTTCCCGGTACCAGTAACCCCCCGACTGTCATGGAAACCGGTTCAGACAACCGATTGCTATATATCAGTTTGACGTCTTCCCCCCGGCGAACCCGAATCGTTGGCCCTAAATAATGCCCGTTGATGCCCCAAACTTGAGCCTTATTATGGCCGTTAAACGACCAGGTGGCTTTTTGTATGGCTAAAAACAGGGGTTGCCCTCTTCGGGATTCCAGTAAGGGAGGGAGCGGCAATTTTGTTTGTTGATTTTTATTGGCCCGAACCACAAAAGGAAGCGCCCCTAAACACATTGCCAAACCAGAAGCCTGAATAAATTGGCGCCGACTCAGTGACATATTTTCTCCACAGAAGGAATAGTCTCTCTACGACAGAAATAAGTTTGAAACTCTCAGGTATACAATTCTCAGGTATACAATTCAAATAGTGACTGGGATGAATGCCCCCGATATTGTGGCTATCGGGATTTATTATTCTATCGATTGCGTTTAATAAAAACGTTAATTTATTAAACGCAATCATATCGCTATCCTTATTCAGTTTCCACGCTTATTAAGTTCTTCAACTTCTTTATCCAATTCTTCAATCTTCGTTTGCATCATTTGTCGGCAGTGTTCTGCCAATTCACGCACCTGCTCTTTGGTATATTTCGAGGTATCAATCGGCGGCAACATTTCAACAATCACGGTGCCGTTATTCCAACGATTCAGTTTTATTTTATCGTGTGTTGAAGAGACACAGACGGGCACGATAGAGACACCAGCAGCAATGGCGGCATGAAAGGCGCCCGTTTTAAAAGGCATCAATCCACGGCCACGACTGCGAGTTCCTTCCGGGAACATCCAAACTGAAACCCGGTTTTTTTTGATCTGATCGACAACCTGTGAAATCGTGCCGTGGGCTTTCGTCCGATTATCCCTGTCGATCAAAATATTCCCTGTCAGCCAATAAAGCTGGCCAAAAAAGGGAATAAATACCAGACTTTTTTTGCCCACCGTGACGGTACGGGGTTGTACCGCATTCGACATGGTAATCATGTCGTAATTGTTTTGGTGATTGCCAATATAAATGCTTGGCCCGTATTCCTGAGCATCCGCCGGAATACGTTCCAGCAGCTTAATACCAAACACTTTATGCAATTTGCCAAACGCACGGCCAAAAGTCATCACATGGCTTGGATTACGTGGTCTGAACAAACAGTAGATACCTCCAAAAATAAAGAGCAGTATCGTAAACAGAATAACAATAATTCCCCGAATAATTGCTAGCATAGCGGCCTCTTACTGAAAGGCCAGCGTATGACACTGGCCTAAGATGATGATGAATACCTTTTATCCTACAATTTGTCGCTTAATGGTTTGGGCATCTCCACTTCAACCCGCTCAACACGCTGCAAGCCACGGGGCAGAGACGTTCCCTTACGCCCTCGTTCGGCCCTGAATTTCTGTAAATCTTCAGGGCGAAGCAGTAACTTGCGCTTGCCGAAGTAAAGCGTAATGGAAGATTGTGGCGGCAATACCAGTAACCAACTCAGCATATCTTCGCCCAATGCAGCCTGTGCAGCGGGGATGGATACAACCTTATTGCCCTTACCCTTGGAAAGCTGCGGCAAATCAGCGACCGGAAACATCAACATGCGACCCGCTTTGGTGATCGCGAGCAACATATCATCCTGTTCGCTGCTGATTTCCAATGGTTGCATTACTTTGGCATTTTCCGGCAACGTAATCATCGCCTTGCCCGCCCGGTTTTTGGCAATCAAATCACTGAAAGTACAGATAAAACCATATCCGGCATCCGATGCCATCAAGAATTTCTGTTCTTCTTTCGCCATCAGCAGATGTTCAACCGTTGCCCCGGCCGGCAATGCCAGTTTGCCCGTCAGCGGTTCGCCCTGCCCTCTGGCCGATGGCAAGTCGAGCGGATCAACGGAATAACTGCGCCCGGTGGTATCAATAAAGACCACGGGCTGGTTACTTTTGCCACGCGTCGCACTGCGGAAGCTGTCACCCGATTTGTAATTCAGGCCAGCCGGATCAATCTCGTGCCCTTTCGCACTGCGTACCCAACCCATTTCTGACATGATGACGGTGATCGGCTCTGATGGCAGGATGTCATGATCGCTCATGGCTTTCGCTTCTGTGCGCTCTTTCAATGGCGAGCGACGCTCATCACCGTAGCTTTCTGCATCGGCAATAATCTCTTTTTTCAGTAACGTGTTTAACTTACGCTCAGAACCCAAGATCGCTTGAAGTTTGTCACGCTCTTTCGCCAGTTCATCCTGCTCACCACGGATTTTGACTTCTTCCAGTTTTGCCAAGTGGCGCAATTTCAGTTCAAGAATCGCTTCTGCCTGCGTTTCGGTTAAGCCGAAACGCTGCATCAATACCGGTTTCGGTTCATCTTCATGGCGAATAATCTGGATGACTTCATCAATATTCAGATAGGCCGCCAGCAAACCTTCCAGAATATGCAGGCGCTTAAGCACTTTTTCCAGGCGATGATTCAGGCGATTACGTACCGTTTCGCGACGGAAAACCAGCCATTCACTGAGGATCTCAACCAAGCCTTTGACCGCAGGACGGTTATCCAAACCGATCATGTTGAGATTCACGCGATAGCTTTTTTCCAGATCCGTGGTGGCAAACAGGTGATTCATCACTTGTTCGACATCCACGCGGTTCGTGCGTGGCACAATCACCAGACGGGTTGGGTTTTCGTGATCAGATTCGTCACGCAGATCCTCCACCATCGGCAATTTCTTCGCCCGCATTTGGCTGGCAATTTGCTCCAAGACCTTCGCGCCGGAGACTTGGTGAGGCAAGGCCGTGATCACGACATTACCTTCTTCTTTCGACCACACTGCCCGCATCCGCACGGAACCACGGCCATTTTTGTAGATTTTGCGGATATCTTCTTTTGGCGTGATGATCTCCGCTTCTGTGGGATAATCCGGCCCTTTGACGTATTCCATGGCCTCATCCAGCGAGAGATCCGGCTTATCCAGCATGGCAATCAGTGCATTCACTATTTCACGGGCATTGTGGGGCGGGATATCGGTCGCCATCCCCACGGCAATGCCGGTGGTGCCGTTCAGCAGGATATTGGGCAGGCGGGCAGGCAAGCACTTAGGCTCCTGCAAGGTTCCATCAAAGTTGGGCATCCAATCGACGGTGCCTTGCCCCAACTCGCTCAGCAACAATTCCGCATACTTGGATAAGCGGGATTCGGTGTAACGCATCGCCGCAAAGGATTTGGGATCATCCGGCGCGCCCCAGTTACCTTGCCCATCCACCAATGGATAGCGGTATGAGAAAGGCTGCGCCATCAAAACCATCGCTTCATAACAGGCCCCGTCGCCATGCGGATGGTACTTACCAAGCACATCACCGACAGTACGGGCAGATTTTTTAAATTTGGCACTGCTGCTCAGGCCAAGTTCTGACATCGCATAGACAATACGACGCTGAACGGGCTTTAAGCCATCACCGATAAACGGCAACGCCCTGTCCATGATCACGTACATGGAGTAATTCAAATAAGCGTTTTCAGTGAACGTGTGCAGCGGTTGACGCTCCACACCGTCGTGAGTTATCTCACTCATGTATTCATTTCCTCAGAATCTGTATTGACTACCTGTGCGCTATCTTTCTGTTTATGCACACAATTTTATGCACTAAATGCATGCATTAAACTTCGATATCGATGGAATCGCCCTTCTCTTGCAGCCAATTGCGGCGATCTTCTGAGCGTTTTTTCGCCAATAGCATATCCATGACCGAGAGGGTTTCTTGATAATTTTCATCGTCGATAGTCAATTGCACCAGACGGCGAGTGTTAGGATCTAGCGTGGTTTCGCGCAACTGTATTGGGTTCATTTCACCCAATCCCTTAAAGCGCTGAACGTTCGGTTTGCCCCGCTTGCGGCTCAAACGATCCAGTATGGCGCTTTTTTCGCCTTCATCCAGCGCATAATGCACTTCTTTGCCGAGGTCGATACGATACAGTGGCGGCATGGCCATATAGACATGCCCGCGTTTCACCAGTGTCGGGAAGTGACGGACAAACAGGGCGCACAGCAGTGTTGCGATGTGCAATCCATCGGAATCGGCGTCCGCCAGGATGCAGATTTTACCGTAGCGCAGTTGGCTTAAATCGTCGCTATCCGGATCGATGCCAATCGCAACGGAGATATCATGCACTTCCTGCGAAGCCAGCACTTCGTCCGAAGAGACTTCCCAGGTATTCAGGATTTTTCCACGCAGTGGCATGATCGCCTGAAATTCACGATCACGGGCTTGCTTCGCAGAACCGCCGGCGGAATCCCCTTCCACCAAAAACAGTTCGGTCACATTGAGATCCTGCACCGTACAGTCGGCCAATTTTCCCGGCAAGGCGGGGCCATTGGTCAGCTTTTTGCGTACCACTTTCTTCGCCGCACGCATTCTGCGCTGCGCACTGGCGATCGCCATTTCCGCCAGTTGCTCCGCATCCTGAATGTGCTGGTTCAGCCACAAGCTGAACGCATCTTTCACCACGCCGGAAACGAACGCCGCCGACTGGCGGGAAGAGAGCCGTTCTTTGGTTTGGCCGGCAAATTGCGGATCTTGCATTTTGAGGGACAACACATAAGCACAGCGATCCCAGATATCATCAGCGGAGAGTTTCACCCCACGCGGCAATATATTGCGGAATTCACAGAATTCACGCATGGCATCCAGCAGACCTTGACGCAAGCCGTTAACATGGGTTCCGCCCTGTACTGTTGGGATCAGGTTAACGTAACTTTCCGTCAATAATTCTCCGCCTTCCGGCAGCCAGAGCAATGCCCAATCGACCGCTTCGGTATCCCCGCTAAATGCCCCGACAAAAGGGGCTTGTGGCAAAGTTACCAGCCCGTTGACGGCTTCCAGCAGATAATCGGTCAGCCCGTCGGCATAACACCATTTCTGCTCGGTCTCATTCAGTTTGTCCTTAAAAACAATTTCAACGCCCGGACACAGTACCGCCTTGGCTTTCAGCAAATGCGTCAAGCGGGTGGCAGAAAAACGGGGAATATCGAAATAGCTTTCATCCGGCCAGAAATGGACACTTGTGCCGGTGTTGCGTTTTCCACAACTGCCGATGATTTCCAGTTCTTGCACTTTCTCGCCATGTTCGAAGGCGATCTGGTGTACCTGACTGTGACGGCGAACCGTCACTTCCACGCGCCTGGACAGGGCGTTGACCACGGAGATCCCCACCCCATGCAGGCCACCAGAAAATTGGTAATTTTTATTGGAGAATTTTCCGCCCGCATGCAGGCGGGTCAAAATCAGTTCTACAGCCGAAACTTTTTCTTCAGGATGGATATCAACCGGCATACCACGGCCATCATCTATCACTTCCAGAGACTGATCGCTGTGAAGGATTACTTCAATATGCTTCGCGTGACCAGCCAGAGCTTCGTCCACGCTGTTATCGATCACTTCCTGTGCCAGATGGTTCGGGCGGGCTGTATCCGTATACATTCCGGGACGACGACGAACTGGCTCCAGGCCACTGAGGACTTCAATGGCCTCTGCGTTGTAACTAGATTGAGTCATGTTGTAATTCTGTCGGTTGCTTCGTTATTAGAGGGCCAATCAGTATTGATATACTGTAGATAATACCAGTCGCTTACCTATTTTTGGCAATTTTTTTACTATTGCCACGGGTTAGCCCCAAGAAGTCGATGATTTGAGGGAAATAATATTCGAAGCCAACAAAAGCATGATTCCCGCCAGATTCAACCGTCTGCCGGCACGGCATCAGGTAAGCAACGGCTTGACGGTAATCGAGCACTTCATCCCCGGTTTGCTGCAATAACCAGATAAGATCAGGGGATTCCAGCGGGTCAATGTGCATCACTTTGAGATCATGTATGTGGCTTGGTTCGAGAGTATAGCGCTCTTTGGTATAGGGATTCACATTTTCCCCAAGATAATTCTGAAGCAAGTCGAAAGGACGTACCGCAGGATTGACGACCACCGCGGGTAAACCAAAGCACTGGGAAAGCCAGATCGCCAGATAACCGCCCAGAGAAGAACCCACCAGCCCGATATTTTCACCGGCATGTTCCATCACGAGTTCTTCCAGTAAGATGGCCGCCTCTTCGGGATAAGGGGGTAATTGCGGCACCAGCATGTTAATGTCAGGATGCTGCTGGTGCAACCACGTTTTCAGCGCGTTCGCTTTCGCTGATTGCGGTGAGCTATTGAAACCGTGTAAATAAAATAACGTCGACATTAATACCCGTCCGAATCTAAATCCGGGCAAAATTCGTTACTCTTTAGCCTGTGAACCTGTGTCTGCAATTTCGCTTCTTGATGATTGCCAGTCACAGCCAGTTCGAGATAACGCCATCCCGGAGCCACTGTATCAAGCATAAAATTAGTACAATGCGGCTTAAATTGCACACAGGTTGATGGGGTTGCCATCACACGAATGCCGTGCCACATTTCATCAACTTCTTGATGGATGTGCCCACACAGTATGGCTTTCACCTGTGTTTTGCCTTTCAGGCATTCTGATAATTCGGGAGCATTACGCAAACTGTGCTGATCCAGCCATGTGCACCCAGACGGCAGCGGATGGTGGTGAAGCATAATAATCGTCTGGCGCTCACTGTGCTCATTCAGGCATTTTTTCATCCACTCAAGCTGATAATCCGTCAATTCGCCGTGGGGAACACCCTGTACCTGACTGTCCAGCATAATTAACTGCCAATGCTGCCCGATAAATATTTGCTTGGAAGGTGAAATACCTGCGGCTGCCAACGTGTCAACCATCGCGGGTTGATAATCATGATTACCGGGCAACCAAACACAAGGTGCGGGCAAACGGGCAATGCCCTCAGCAAAATGTTGGTAAGCATTGATAGTCTGATCTTGTACCAAGTCACCAGTCGCAACGATCAAATCAATTGCGGGATTTTGCGCTAAGATCGCGTCCAATACCGCATGATAACTGCGATAGGTATTGACGCCCAACAGTGAATCGCCTTTATTGGCAAAAAGGTGCGTATCGGTGATTTGCAATATTCTGGCTGTGGCACCCTCTGCCACAGGGATTTCAAGCAGGCTTTCCAAAAGGTTTCCTTTTCCTGTCGATCATAAGGATTATTTTAACGTGTCTTGATGCAAAAGATCTGCTGGCTGGGGCACACTTCCCGTTTTCCAACGTGAATTAGTCATGATTCCCTAACCACGTTTGCTTAAGTTTTTCATGGTGCAATGCCAGCCACTGTATTGCAATAACGGAAGCCGCATTATCGATCATTCCCGCTTCTACCCATTGATAAGCCTGTTCGCGGCTCACAACCAAAACGCGAATATCTTCATGTTCACCTTCCAGCCCATGAACCCCTGACGCAGTAGTCGCATCAACTTCACCGACAAAAATATGCATACGTTCAGTTGTCCCTCCGGGGCTGGAAAGGTAACTCAGTGCAGGTTGGCAGCGCTTAACTTCAATCCCGGCTTCTTCCACGGCTTCGCGACGGACAACCTGTTCAGCGTTTTCCCCCTCTTCGATCATGCCGGCAACCACTTCCAGCAACCACGGCGTCTGGCTGGTTTCTATTGCCGGAATACGGATTTGTTCAATCAAAACAACTTCATCACGCACCGGATCATAAGGCAATAAAACACCGGCATGACCCCGTTCAAACACTTCACGTTTAATGGTTTCACTCCAGCCACCCCGAAATAAACGGTGCCTGAATTGATATTCCGTCATTTTAAAAAAACCGCGATAAAGTGTTTTTCGGGACAGAATTTCTACATCTTGTTGAGCAAACGTACATGGAACGGCAAGATCTTTAGACATAAAATCTCCTGATTTTTTTAAAAAATTTCCTATTATTAAAAGGTATTTTTCCGCATTGATCTAAATAAATTCATTTTGATGATACAAACAAGCTGAAAAATGAGGCAATATGGCACAAACAGCCACCCTACCCTGTTGGCATTCTCTGCTAGAATCTGGGGTATTCGTTTTTATGCAGAGGCAACCGTAAGCAAAGTAGCTGCACAACAAGGAACGCAAATGAAAAAATTGCTCTCTCTTTTTATCGCTATCAATCTGGTAGGTTTTAGTACTTCAAGCTATGCAGCTGATCTACTCCAGATTTATCAGCAGGCGAAAGAAACCAATCCCGAATTACTTAAGGCACAAGCTGATCGCAATTCCGTGGTTGAAAAGATTAATGAGGCTCGAAGTACTTTATTGCCCCAATTGGGTCTGAGTGCGGGCGTGAGTTATGGCAAAGGCTTTCGTGACAGCAAAGGTAGCGAATCTCATGGCACCAATGCAGGCTTACAGTTGACCCAAACCCTCTTCGATATGGCAAAATGGAACCGGCTGAGCCAATCTGAGAAAAGTGCAGGGATTGCCGATATCAATTACCAGACCGCCCAACAGAAATTAATACTGGCTGCCGCCCAAGCCTATTTTGACGTTCTGAGTAAAATTGATGCCCTGACGTATACGGAAGCGCAAAAAGCGTCACTGTACCGCCAGTTGGATCAAACCACTCAACGCTTTAATGTCGGTCTGGTTGCCATTACTGACGTGCAAAATGCCCGCGCCCAATACGATTCCATTCTGGCTACTGAAGTTTCTGATCGAAATAAACTGGACAACGCACTGGAAAAACTGCGTCAGATTACGGGTGCTTACTACCCACAACTGGCCGCCCTGAATATTGACCAGTTCAGAACCCAACAACCTGAACCGGCTGATACCGCACTGAAAGAAGCCGAAGCCCGTAACCTGAGCTTGCTGTCAGCCCGCTTAACCCAAGATTTAAGACGCGAGCAAATCAAAGAGTCACAGACTGGCTATATGCCAACGATTGGCTTAACCGCTAGCACAGGGATCATGAATAGCCATCAACGCGGAATTGAACGAGGAGATAAATACACCGGAGATAATTCCGTTAAATTATCTCTGGATTTGCCGCTGTTTAATGGTGGCGCGACCTACTCTCAGGTCGAGCAGGCAAAATATAATTTCGTCAGCGCCAGTCAGGATTTGGAAAGCACTTATCGCAAGGTAATACAAGACGTGCATTCCAATACCAATGATATCTCTGCCGCTATCAGTAGTGTTGAAGCCAACAAACAGGCTGTGCTCTCCGCACAAAGTTCACTGGATTCAATGGAAGCCGGTTATCAGGTCGGAACCCGCACTATCGTTGATGTGCTGGAAGCCACAACCAAGCTATATCAAGCCAAGCAAAACTTATCTAAAGCCCGTTATGATTACCTGCTGGCCCAGTTAAATATTCAGCAAGCCCGTGGCACACTGAATGAAAACGATTTGATCGCATTAAACAAAATGTTGGGGGCACAGATCTCAACCTCGGCCAGCAATATTATTAAAGAGATGAAAACGCCATCAGTTCGCTGATTTAATGCCCTATCGTTCTCGTCTGAAAAACGTTATATTAAAAACGCTATACTAATAAAAGAAGGCAGCCCGCCGATTGTGTGGGCTGCTTTTTAGCACATCCTGAGCACCACTCCCATTGGGTAAGATAAATGGGGAATGCTCTTAATCTTAATCAGATACCCTCAAGATGGATGCCCCTATGACAATGAAACGGACAAAAGAGATAAACCGCGATTCTTTCCGCAAAACCTGGCGAAGCTATCGCCTGACACCTGTCGCGCTTGCTGTCAGTGCTGTTTTTATGCTTTCTGCCTGTGAACAGAGCGATGAAACGGTATCACTCTATACCAATGCCGATGAGTGCTCTCAGGCGAATCCTTCTCAAAGTGAACAATGCAAGACGGCCTACAACAACGCCCTGAAAGAAGCGGAAAAAACCGCACCAAAATATGCGACTCGCGAAGAGTGTGTGGCTGAATTCGGTGAACAGCAATGTACTCAACCCCCGGCTCAAGCAGGCGTCGGTCAGGCTCAAAACAGCAGCGGCAGTTTTTGGATGCCTTTGATGGCGGGTTATATGATGGGACGCTTAATGGGCGGCAGCTCGGCACCCTCACAACCGCTGTTCACATCAAATTCAGCCTCCAGCCCGGCTAACGGCAAATTTGTTGATGCGACCGGTAAAAGCTATGGCCCCGCCACCGCAGGTGGACGCAGCATGACCGTCCCCAAAACGGCAATGGCGCCAAAACCCGCCACCACAACTACGATTACCCGTGGTGGGTTCGGTGAATCCGTAGCGAAGCAATCTGCCATGCAGCGTTCGTCTGCCGGCTCAAGTTCCCATTCTTCCCGCTCGATGGGTGGTTAATCAAAGATGAAACGCATTAGTATTACCGAGCGCCCGGATTGGCGCGAAAAAGCAACAGAGTTTGGTTTCAATTTTCACACCATGTACGATCAGCCTTACTGGAGTGAAGAAGCCTATTACCAGTTCACCCTGAACCAGATTGAAGAAATCGAAGAGGCAACGGCAGAACTGCACCAAATGTGTTTGCAGGTCGTGGAAAAAGTGGTCGATAGCGAAGAGCTGCTGACCCAATTCCAGATCCCCAAGCACTGTTGGGAGTTTATCCGCTCTTCATGGGTCACCAGCCAACCTTCGCTCTATTCCCGCCTGGATTTAGCCTATGATGGCAAAAATCCACCCAAGTTGCTGGAAAACAACGCCGATACGCCAACGTCACTGTATGAATCCGCTTTCTTTCAGTGGATCTGGCTGGAAGACCAGATCAATGCAGGCAATCTGCCCGCCCATGCGGATCAATTCAACAGCCTGCAAGAAAAGCTGATTGAGCGTTTTGCCCAGTTACGTGAAAGTCATGGATTTGGCCTGCTGCACATGGCCTGCTGTCAGGATAGTGAAGAAGATCGTGGCACCATCCAATATTTGCAGGATTGTGCTGCGGAAGCCGGTATCCCGACTGAGTTCCTGTTTATTGAGGATATCGGGCTGGGTGAGAAAGGGCAGTTTACTGATGTGCAGGATCAGGTGATCAGCAATCTGTTCAAACTGTATCCGTGGGAATTTATGCTGCGGGAAATGTTCTCCACCAAACTGGCGGATGCCGGTGTCCGTTGGCTGGAGCCTGCATGGAAAAGCATTATCTCCAACAAGGCGCTGCTGCCCATGTTGTGGAAAATGTTCCCCAACCATCCTAACCTGCTGCCGGCCTATTTTGCGGATGAACGCCCTTCCGACATGAATAGCTATGTCCTTAAGCCGCTGTTCTCCCGTGAAGGTGCCAATATTCGCATTATTGAAAACGGCCGTGAAGTCGCCAGTGCGGATGGCCCTTATGGGGAAGAAGGCATGATCGTTCAACAGTTCCATGCCTTGCCGAAATTTGAGAATAACTATGCGCTGATCGGGAGTTGGTTGATGAATGATCAAGCTGCGGGTATCTGTATCCGTGAAGACCGTGAGTTGATTACCCAAGATCTGTCACGTTTCTACCCGCATATTATTTTGGATTAATTCAATTAACCAACCTGAATCGATAACATACTTAAGGAGCCGTCTTCAATGCCTTCAACAGGGGTTGAAATCGGCTCTTCTTTATTCCATGTCCCTATCACATACAATAATGGCAGAAAATGTTCTGGCGTTGGGTTAGACAATTGACCATCTTCCCTGTCCAACGCCTTAAACAGGGGATGAGGATTTTCCCGGCTGGTCAAACTTTCACGTACAAACTGCTCAAACGAGCGTGCCCAGGGAAAAGGTTCTGCCCCCAGTTTTTCGGCCGACAAGTTATGGACAATATTGCCACTGCCTATGATTAAGACGCCTTCATCCCGCAATAAAGCTAATTTTTTGCCTATTTCATAATGAAAAGCAGCCGGTTGATTGCGATCCATGCTCAATTGGACAACGGGAATATCAGCATCAGGATACATTTTTGCCAATATTCCCCAAGATCCATGATCCAATCCCCATTGTTCAAAATCCGTCTCGACCGCTATCGCCGGTTCAAGAATATCCTGTACCAATACCGCCAGCCCCGGAAAACCTTTGGCTGGATACTGTTTTTCATGCAACTCTTCGGGAAAGCGGCCAAAATCGTGGATAGTTCTGGGCTGTGCCATCGCCGTCACGGCTGTACCCTTCGTGTACCAGTGCGCAGAAATCACAAGGATCGCCTTTGGTCTGGGTAATTTCTTCCCCAGTTCAAACCAAGCACGTGAGTAATCGTTATCTTCAATGGCATTCATTGGGCTGCCATGACCAATGAACAGAGCAGGCATTCTCAGGAGACTCATTTTCGCCCCTTATTACAGCAAATTGAACATTTCAAATGATGAATTGTGGATGATGATAAAAGAATTATGACAAGATTCAGACCTTCCTTCCTTGAATATCGTCAATCAAAAAATGATGGAGGGTGTCAGAAATGCTGAAAGGCCACAGGGTGTGGGCTGTAGCCTCTCAAAGTGCATGCGTAGGGTCTCACCGTATTGTGTGATATTTCAATCGGCAAAAGCGAATGGGAAAGCCCATCAGCTCGCTGCTTTTGCCATTTTTAAGCGATAATCCACCAGATCTTCAATCGTGACGACCGGCATATCATGCTGTTTCGCGAATTCAATCACTTGTGGGGCGCGAGCCATTGAACCATCGTCATTGGTCAACTCACACAGCACGCCGGCTGGCTTGAAACCCGCCATTCTGACCAAATCAATGGTCGCCTCAGTATGACCACGACGAGTCAAAACGCCTCCCGATTGCGCACGCAGCGGAAAAACGTGCCCAGGCCGATTGAGATCGCTCGGTTGCGCATCATCGGCAATGGCAGCCTGAATGGTGGTGATGCGATCTGCCGCAGACACCCCCGTTGTCACGCCTTGCGCCGCTTCGATGGTGATGGTGAAAGCCGTTTGGTACTGGCTGGAATTGTTTTCCACCATCATGGGCAATTTTAACTGCTGACGGCGCTCTTCGGTCAAACAAAGGCAGACAATACCACTGCCGTGGCGGATAGTCAGCGCCATTTGCTCGACCGTCATCGTTTCAGCGGCGAAAATCATATCACCTTCATTTTCCCGATTTTCGTCATCCAGTACCATCACGCCCCGACCCGCACGCAAAGCAGCAAGCGCGCGTTCAACACGTTCAAATGGCGTTCCATATGAGGAAAGTAGCGTCTGATTCATGGTAAAGAAACCTCTTTAAATGTATGGGTTACCAGAATCAGGGCAATTTTGAGGAGTTCGTGCTGCGCAAAAATACGGCAACAAAAACAACAGACGAGTGCAGGCACTCGATTGATGCTGTTATTCTCTCCCATCCGGACTATCACCGTCGGCTCCAGAATCACACTGGATCTGCTGACCTCTGTTTTATCCCCGCTGATTTCTCTTCAAGGATAATGACAAACAGAGCGCTCGCGGGCTGCATAAAATGATCACGCTATTTTATGTTACCGCCGGTAGGGACTTTCACCCTGCCCTGAGATAAACGGTTTCACTATAGCGTTAATAAACCGCGGGGGCAATCAACAAAATCAAATAGGAAAGCTGGATCTCAATCAGTTATGCTTTCACCATGAGATATTAAAATGGCGTCAATACCGTTATGCTATAAAACATTCGCTATAAAACGCGCCATAAAAAAATTACGTTATATAAAGGATGATCATCATGCTCGATCCAAAGAAAATTGAACAAATTGCCCGCCAGCTCCACAACGCCATGCCAAAAGGCGTCAAAGAATTTGGCGATGATGTAGAAAAAAAATTGCGTACCGTTCTGCAATCCCAGTTGAGTAAGTTGGATTTGGTTAACCGCGAAGAATTTGATGTTCAGACCCAAGTCTTGTTGCGCACCCGTGAAAAATTGGCGGCAATGGAACAACGCCTGACTGAATTGGAAGCGCGCCTCGAAGAAGCAGACAAAAAAGGCCAGCAAGCTGAATAATCATGATGTGAGAGATTAATGGGAATGGTGTGAGGAGATTGCCGCTATGCTCGCAAAAAGCATAACGGCATAGGCTGCCGACGTTACTGGCGCTGAATGGTTTTGATGATATTCGTCGTTGAAATACCCTCTTCGAAGTTCAATACCTTAACTTCTCCCCCCGCAGCCCAGACTTCTTCGCTACCGGCGATTTCTGCTGGCTGATAATCACCGCCCTTAACCAAAATATCCGGCAGGATACCTGCGATTAGGCGCTGTGGTGTATCTTCTTCAAAGGCCACCACCCAATCCACCGATTCCAGCGCCGACAACACGATCATGCGCTGTTCCAGCGGATTCACCGGACGGGTTTCCCCTTTCAGGCGCTTGGTGGAAGCATCACTATTGACAGCAACAATCAAACGATCACCCAATTTGCGCGCGTTAGACAGATAAGAAACGTGCCCCGCATGGAGGATGTCAAAACAACCATTCGTCATGACAATACGCTCACCCCGCTGGCGCGCCTGTGCAACGACGTCTTTCAGCTTGGCTTCACTCATGGCGCCAAATCCGGTTTCTGCACGCCCACGCACGGCATTTTCCAGTTCAACCGACGAAACCGTGGACGTTCCCAGCTTACCAACCACCACACCGGCTGCCGCATTAGCGAGGTAACAGGCTTCGTTCAGCGGCTTGCCAGCGGCTAATGCCGTTGCCAATACCCCAATCACGGTATCTCCGGCACCGGTAACATCAAACACTTCCTGCGCCTGAGTCGGCAAATGCAAAGGCGGCTGCCCAACCCGCAATAGGCTCATTCCCCGTTCAGAACGGGTGATCAATAGCGCTTGCAACTGCAAATCCTGCACCAGCTTCGTGCCTTTCTGCACTAAATCATCATCATCCTTGCAGTGCCCGACAACCGCCTCAAACTCTGACATATTTGGCGTCAGCAACGTTGCACCGCGATAGCGGTTAAAATCACTGCCTTTGGGATCGATAAGCACCGGGACATTGGCTTCATTAGCAAGCTGGATCATCGCCTGAATCTGGCTTAACGCACCCTTGGCGTAATCCGACAGCACCAACGCGCCGATATGAGGCAGGGATTGCTGAATTTTTTCCAGCATCGGCTGGGCATCCACATTCTGGAAGCCTTCTTCAAAGTCCAGACGCAGCAATTGCTGATTACGCGATAAAACGCGCAGTTTTGTAATGGTTGGATGCGTTGGGACAGAAACAAAATCACACCGGACTTTCACACTACTCAGTTTGTCACTCAATGCCCGCGCGGCATCATCAATGCCGGTCAAACCAATCAAATGTGAATTCGCACCCAAGGAAGCAATATTCATGGCGACGTTAGCGGCTCCGCCGGGACGCTCTTCTATGGTTTCTACCTTAACCACCGGCACCGGGGCTTCCGGCGAAATGCGGCTGGTTGGGCCGTACCAGTAGCGATCTAACATCACATCGCCAACCACTAAAACACCTGCGCGGTGAAAATCAGGGAGTGTTACTTTCATCCCATGCTCCAAATATCAGAAATAAACTGTTGCGGATATTACCATAACCGAACTCAGTACCCGATCATTGATACACTAAGATCACTTATGCCTTAAGGTCGCTTTCTAACCACTTTTGCCAGCTATCACGCACAAAGGTTTGTTGTTGGCGGAAATGTCCGGCTTCAACCCGGCTGGATAACGTTTGCAACGCTAAACGGTGCAATTCATCACGCAGGGTAATATACGCCTGCGTCAACGCCATCGCCTCCTGTTCATCCATAATATGATGCTGCGCCATGAGTTCGAAAATGCGCACATTATCAGACCAGCGAGTTAGCTTAGGATTTTCTGGCGCATAACGCAGCACCTGATACTGGGCAATAAATTCAATATCGGTGATCCCGCCCGGATCCGCTTTGATATCAAATTGATTTGGTTGATGACTTCCCAAGTGCTGATACATTTTTTCCCGCATCTCGCGCACTTGTTGGCGCAAAAGATCGGGATCGCGGGGAAGGCATAATGTTTCACGGCGGATGCGTTCAAAATCATGGCGCATTTTCTCATCCCCAAACACCATGCGCGCACGAATCAGCGCCTGATGTTCCCAAGTCCACGCGTCATTTTTCTGGTAATCATCAAAGGCTTCAAGGGTACTGACCAACATACCCGCTTCACCGGATGGCCGCAAACGCGCGTCAACGTCATACAAGACGCCCGATGCCGTTCGGGTACTGAACAAATGAATGATGCGTTGGGCAAGGCGCAAATAAAATTGGCGAGCTTCAATGGAACGTGCACCGTCCGTCATTACCCCCATTGGGCAATCCAGCAAGAACACCAGATCCAAATCAGAGCCGTAACCGAGTTCCCAGCCCCCCAATTTGCCATAACCAATAATGGCAAATCCCAATCCCTGCCGTTGGGATAAGTGAGCCGGTGCGCCATAGCGTTTTGTCATTTGGTTCCACGCCAGCCGCACCACCGCTTCAATAATGGCCTCCGCCAGATAAGTCAGGTGATCACTCACTTTCATCACAGGCAAGACGCCGGCAATGTCTTCGGCGGCAATCCGCAACAGTTGGGCCTGCTTAAATTGGCGTAATGCCTCCAGCAATTGTTCTTCATCATCCTCAGGAATACGCAGCAGATATTGATAAAGCTCATCGCGATAAGCCTCTATCGGCAACGGTTGATACAGCGATTTGGGATCAAGCAGCTCATCCAGCAGCAAGGGATGGCCGGCAAGCTGGCTGGCGATCATCGGAGAAGCCGCACAGAGCCGGATAACATGTATCATGACCAGTTCGGATTCCAGTATCAGTTCCAGATAGGTCGTGCGGCTGACGATACTGAGCAACAGGGAAATAATCCGTTCCAACACAATATCCGCCTCTTTCCACACACCAATTTTTGCCAACAGGCGCGGCATCAACTGATCCAGCACATCCCTGCCCCGCGGGCCAATGGTGCGCTTACTGACGTCCTGACGGAAAAGCGCCATAACATCCAGTATCTTCCGGGCTTTTGCGTCATCAAGATGAGGGATCAATACGATGAGTTCATCTGTGGTTAAAGTTTCCTGCCATAAGCTCTTAAACGGGACATGGCCGGCTTCCTCGCTATTTTCCTCAGTTTCATCACCGATCAACTGTTGGAAAATACCCCGCACCACCCGCATTTTGCGTTCGGTTTCGGCCATCAATTCATCCCAATCAGCAAAATTCATGCCCCAAGCGAGACGGGCACGATCCAGCGCGTTATCGGGTAAGGTTTGCGTTTGTTGGTCACGAATAGATTGCAGCAGGTTTTCAAGCCGGCGTAAAAACAGGTAACTCTCTTCCAATTGCTGCAAGGGTTCCGCCGGCAATAAATCCAAATCGCCAATCGCTTTCAAGGTCGGCAACAAGGCGCGGGCTTGTAGACTTGGCTCCCTTCCCCCGCGAATAAGCTGGAACACCTGAGTAATAAACTCAATTTCCCGAATGCCGCCGGCACCCAATTTAATATTCTCTTTTAATCCCCGGCGACGGACTTCCCGTTCAATCATGCCTTTCATATTGCGCAAGGATTGAATGGCGCTGAAATCGATATAACGCCGGAAAACAAACGGCCGCAACATCTGGCGCAATTCCTGACAATAAGCCTGATCATCATTGCCCAGAATGCGCGCTTTCACCAGCGCATAACGCTCCCAGTCACGCCCTTGTTCCTGATAATAATCTTCCAATGCCGGAAAACTAAACACCAACGGCCCACTGTCACCAAACGGACGCAATCTCATATCAACACGATAAACAAATCCGTCTACGGTTTGTTGATCCAGTGTCTTAATTAACTTCTGCCCCAACCGGGTAAAGAACTGCGAATTATCCATTTCCCGACGCCCGCCTTGTGTGACGCCGTTTTCTGGATAAGCAAAAATCAGGTCAATATCAGAGGAAAAATTAAGCTCTCCGCCACCCAATTTTCCCATGCCCAAAATCAGCAGCGGCTGTGCCACACCCTCACTATTGGTCGGTGTCCCCCAATCCCGGCAACATCGCAGATAAAGCCAATCACGGGCGGCGATAATCAAGGTTTCCGCCAACTGACTTAATTGCTGCAATGTTTGTGCTGTGGTACTGCTTTGCAATGCCTGTGACCATGCAATCCTGACCAGCATCCGATGGCGGAAAAGGCGTAAACTGCGCATCAAATCATTTTCATCGTTGACCGCCAGCAGCGTTTGTTTTAGCCAATCGGAATAATGTTGCCACTCTTCCGCATGTGGGGGATGCTGGCGGATCTCCTCCAGCCATGCAGGATGCGATAACAGGTTTTCTGCCACAAATTCACTCAATGACAGTACAACCTGCTCATCAGGTGAAAAAGGGGTGATTATTTCCTCTAATAATGGGAGATTGGCAAGGATATGCTGTAATTGTCGGGTTAAGGGCGGTGAAAGTGGCAGCATGACAGGGATTCCTTAATGACCGTTTTCTAGTGATTTTTTAACCGATGTTCGATAACGAAAGAGTTATCGGGACTGATCCAGCAGCCACTGCATTAACGCCAGCTTACATTGCAACCAGGAAGCGCTATAAGACACGTTTTCAGCCCCTGAACCGCTCATGGATAAGGCGGCCTTTAATTCCGGCAATAAATCAGCGAGTAAATCCAATACCGGCAAACGTTCAGCCTGTTTTTCAATCAACGTTATTATCCACTGAAAAACCTGCGCCAATCCGGTCTTACCTTCCGGCAAACCCGCCAGCCACCCTTCTTCCTGCTCCTGCCATTGCGTCAAAATTTCAGGCAGAAGCACAGACAATGGTTGCTGCCAATCCAACTCCTCCGGGATTTTGGGTAATGCCATTTTGGGTAACGCATCGTGTAACACACCATAAACCAGCGCATATCCTCGTGCCGCCTTGCTTTTATTGGCTAAACGCAGGCCATTTTGTGAGGCCAGTTGGTTCGCCAACGACAGGATATCGGCCACGTTGCCCTGTTTGAGTTCCAGCTCAAATTCACAAATCGGCGCAGCCTGATCCCCTGATTTTTTATTGCCAGAAAAAATCGTTCCCTGATCCAGCACGACTTCAATTTCGCTTTCGCCATAAGTGATAAGCCATTTTTCACGGTTAAAATCGGTGCTGAATAATGCGGTCAATTGGGTCTGGAGCTGCACAAGGTCGGTATTTTCAGGCCAGATAGCGTTGGGAAACCGGGTTAAATCTAATTCAGGCTGCGGCAAAGGGACGTTGAATTCAGGGCGCTGATGTAATCCTCCCATCACTTTACCCGCGGTTTTGATGGTCATCTCATAGTGCTCGTTGCAACCACGGATACGCAACCCCATATCCCAACGCCGCAATTGGTTATCCGGCGTCTCAAAATAGCTATTCGTCAGGTGCTGGGGTGAAGTGTAATCATGAGGAAACTGAAATAACTGCTGGCGAACTGCCGGTATCGCATCAGGCTGCACGGACAGTTTCAATTCAATTTCTACAGAACTCATATTTTTTATCCCTCAATTGATCTCACAGAAGAGAAAAATAAACCACAATAGGGTGTTAGCTCAACCAACATCACATTCACTTCGCCAAAAAACCCACCAACAGGGCCTGTATTCGGTCTGTTGATATCGCATTCATTCTGGTTTACTGATTGCACCTATAAACTTAACTCTTTACTATCCTTTAGGTAGTTTAAATTACGATTAGTCCACACTCGATTGATCCATACACTAAAGAACAGTTGAACACAGAATGCAAAAACTACATCGATTATTTATCTTGTTATTGAGTTTTACTCTTCCATTATCCGTACACGCTGAAGAAAAACGCTATGTTTCCGATGAGCTATCCGCTTACATCCGTAGCGGCCCAAGCATTAAAAACCGTATTATTGGTTCACTGAATGCCGGTGAAGAGGTCACTTTAATCAGCCCTAGATCAGATAATGGTTTCTTGCAAATTCAAGACCAAAAAGGGCGGACAAGCTGGATACTCGCAAGCGAACTCAGCGCCATTCCAAGCCTGCGTGAACGTCTTCCCGCAATGGAACAGGAGATAAAAACGCTGACTGGGAAGCTGGCCACCATTGACGATCAGTGGAATAAACGTACCGCTGAGTTGCAAAACAAAGTGGCAACCAGCGATAAAGCCATTAACGATCTGAAAAAAGAAAATGCCCAGCTCCAGAGTAAATTAACTGTGGCTGAGAAAAAGGTCGAAGCGGCCAACTTACAGTTGGATGATAAACAAAGAGCGATCATCTTGCAGTGGTTTGCTTATGGCGGCGGGGTTGCGGGGATCGGCCTGATTTTAGGGCTTATACTGCCACATATTATCCCTCGCCGTAAAAATAAAGATCGTTGGATGAGCTGATTTCAGGAACAAGGAAAGGAAGTAAGCGTGAAAGTCTATTTGGTTGGCGGCGCAGTGCGCGATCAATTGTTGGGTTTGCCTATCACCGAACGGGATTGGGTTGTCGTCGGAAGTCACCCAGAAGAGTTAATTTCTCAGGGATACCAACAGGTTGGCAAGGATTTTCCGGTTTTCCTGCATCCTAAGACCCATGAAGAGTATGCGCTGGCTCGCACCGAAAGAAAATCCGGTCAGGGATATACCGGTTTTAGCTGTTATGCCGCTCCCGATGTGACGCTGGAAGAAGATCTGTTGCGCCGTGATCTAACGATTAACGCCATTGCACAAACGCCTGACGGTGAATTAATCGATCCTTATCATGGTGCTAATGATCTCAAAAATCGCCTGTTGCGCCATGTCTCCTCTGCGTTTACAGAAGATCCGTTGCGGGTGCTGCGTTTGGCGCGTTTTGCAGCTCGCTTTGCCCATCTAGGCTTTTCCATTGCACCAGAAACGCAGGCACTCATTACAGAAATGGCCGCCAGTGGTGAATTGTCCTCATTGACCCCTGAGCGCGTTTGGCGGGAAACTGAAAAGGCGCTCACCTCACCATCACCACAGGTCTACTTTCAGGTTCTGCGTGATTGCGGGGCATTGGCGCTACTCTTTCCTGAGATCGATAATCTGTTTGGCACACCTCTGCCTGAACATGACCCGCCTGAACAGGACGCCGGGCTTCATGCGCTACACGTTTTGCAACTATCGGCTCAATTGAGTGAAGAGACCGACATTCGTTTTGCCTCACTATGTAGCCACGTCGAAATGAGTGCACTGAAACAGATGTGCGAACGGCTGCGCATTCCCAACTCAGCCCGCGACTTAGCCACGATGGTGACGCAATACCACGGCTGGGTGCATAGCGCAGAACAATTGTCACCAGAAGCCCTGCTGACCCTATTTAATGCCGTGGATACCTGGCGCAAGCCACAACGCATTGAACAACTGATTACCTGTAGTGAAGCAGACCATTGTGGGTACGCCGGAGAGGAAACTGCATTCTACCCACAAGCGGGTTATTTACGTGAAGTGTTTGCCATTGCCCGTCAAGTCAGCGTGCAAGACGTCATTGCCCGTGGATTTCAGGGGGCGGAAATTCGCACCGAACTGGAACGCCAGCGGCACATGGCCATCGCAGACTGGAAACGGCAATTGATTGATTAACTTCATCAATCAATTTAGCGTCCCAAATGATTAATCAAATTGGGACGCTTTTCCATGCAGCCAGCCAATAAAGCGACCAACTAACCCGCACTCCGCTCAATGACGACGCCTACGCTTTTAGCGTGTGCGACCGCACCGGGTTTACTGACTTTCACCCTGACCCAAGGTGAATGAAATTGGTTTAGCAAAATATCGGCCACTTCTTCGGCAACCCGTTCGACCAGCGCAAAACATTGCCCTGACAGATGATGAATAATCTCTTCACTCACCTTGGCATAATCCAGACAGTGCTCCACATTATCACTGGAAGAAGCGCGTTTGTTGTCCCATCCCATTTCGATATCGAGCACTAATTTCTGCTTAATGGTCTGTTCCCAGTCATAAACACCAATCGTGGTAATCACGGTTAATTCTTCAATAAATACGATATCCATCACGACCTTTTCCCCGTTTTTCAGTTCGCCAGATACCACTTCCGACGAAATATGCGTATTATCCATTGTTAGACTTAAGAAAACGACCCTTATTCATTGGAGATATCTTATGAGTGCAATCGCGCTTGGCATGATCATCTTCGCGTATTTATGTGGCTCTATATCCAGCGCGATATTGATCTGCCGTTTGGCAGGGCTTCCCAACCCCCGTCAGCATGGTTCCGGCAACCCAGGGGCAACGAATGTACTGCGCATCGGCGGTAAGTGGGCTGCATTGGCCGTACTGGTTTGTGATGTTTTAAAAGGGCTGATACCGGTTTGGCTGGCATACAAACTCAACATTTCCCCATTTTATTTAGGCATTATCGCTATTGCTGCCTGTCTGGGGCATATTTATCCCATCTTCTTCCATTTCAAGGGAGGAAAGGGGGTTGCCACCGCTTTTGGTGCCATTGCCGCCATCGGTTGGGATCTGATGGGGTTAGTCGCCGGAACATGGTTACTCACGGTGCTGTTAAGCGGCTACTCATCATTGGGCGCCATCGTCAGCGCACTCATCGCCCCTTTCTATGTCTGGTGGTTCAAACCTGAATTCACGTTTCCCGTTGCCATGCTGTCATGTCTGGTGCTGGTACGCCATCACGATAATATTCAACGCCTGTGGCGAGGGCAGGAAAGCCGCATCTGGCAGAAATTGAAAAAGAAACAGGAAATGACGGATAAAGAGAAAATTCAAGAAACTAAAGAACAAGAACAGCAAGAAGACTAAACCGGATAGCCGCCAATAAACAGCTCAGCTTTATGCACGCTGTAAAAATGGCGGCCGCTCTTAAGGGAATGCGCACGAGGGTGCTTGTGCGTATTCCCTATGCGGATAACAGCCCATCTCAAACCGCGTGCTTTTTCATCATTTTTGCAGGGTTTGCAAAGCAGGAAGATCCGCCAGCGGCCAACGGGCTTTCACCGTTACGCCTAATTCACCGGCAGTGCCGCCTTGCAAACGGATCATGCCGGCCAGTGCGATCATGGCCCCGTTATCAGTACAGAATTCAGGTCGGGCATAGAAGACTTCGCCTCCCTGCTTTTCCATCACTTCCTGCATCTTGCTACGTAATGTGCGGTTTGCACTCACGCCACCCGCCATCACCAAGCGCTTGAATCCCGTCTGTTGCAACGCTCGCTTACACTTAATCGCCAACGTATCCACCACTGCATCTTCAAATGCGCGGGCAATATCCGCCTTGGTTTGCTCATCCTCAGCGACATCATGACCATGAATATTATTGCGGATCGTATTCGCGGCGAACGTTTTCAGGCCGGAGAAACTGAAATCCAGCCCCGGACGATCGGTCATCGGACGCGGGAAGACAAAACGCCCTGCCTTGCCCTGTTGCGCCATGCGGGAAAGCAATGGCCCGCCCGGATAATCCAAACCAAGCAGTTTGGCTGTCTTGTCAAAAGCCTCACCTGCGGCATCATCAATGGATTCACCCAACAAGGTGTATTCACCAATACCTGTCACGCTAATAAGCTGGGTATGACCGCCTGAAACCAGTAAGGCAACAAAGGGAAACTCAGGGCTGTTTTCTTCCAGCATCGGTGCCAACAAATGGCCTTCCATATGATGCACGGGAATCGCCGGTACACCCCACGCAAATGCCAGTGAACGCCCGATGGTGGCCCCAACCAGCAATGCACCAACCAATCCCGGCCCTGCAGTGTAAGCAACTGCATCAATGTCTTGACTCGTCAGGCCCGCTTCTTGCAAAGCCGCCTGAATTAAAGGAACCGTTTTACGAATGTGGTCACGGGACGCCAGTTCAGGCACGACACCGCCATAATCAGCATGCAGCTTGACCTGACTGTACAATTGATTGGCTAGCAGACCGGTTTTGTCGTCATAAATTGCGATTCCGGTTTCATCGCAGGACGTTTCTATACCTAAAACTCGCATTGCACTATATTGTCTCGTTGTTTGGTCACTATAACATTCGTATCACTTCCAGCGGGCGTCAGTGTAACACTATCTATGTTCCATTATCTATTGATGAACCGCTATGTTGATGTCCCTTTGCCCGTTTAAATCCCCTGTCGACAATCACTCGCCATATCAACATTCTTACCTTTGAGTCAATTACAGACTGGCTATTTTTTCTGTTTAGTCTATAATCAATCCCCTACTTGAATATCCTGTGTGGTTAATGTTAATAACGTCAATCTCAGATTGCTGATCTTACTGTACGAAAAAAAGCAGTCTGTAACCCGTGGCGTTATCGGTTTCAATTTTCCTCGGCACTTTACAAAGCCGTGTTCATTGAAGTAAAATTCCGCACCATTTTAAAGACGGCTGGCACTATCGCGCCAGCGACAAACCCGATTTCTATTGAGGTGAGAGGCACATGCCAGTAATTAAAGTACGTGAAAACGAGCCATTTGATGTAGCACTGCGTCGCTTTAAGCGTTCTTGCGAGAAAGCAGGCGTATTAGCAGAAGTTCGTCGTCGTGAGTTCTATGAAAAACCAACGACTGAGCGCAAACGCGCTAAAGCTTCTGCTGTTAAGCGTCATGCTAAGAAGCTGGCTCGTGAAAACGCACGCCGCACTCGTTTGTACTAATCTTCGCGGCCAGTCCGCTTAGTGGTTGTATTAACAAACTACTGCAGTTAAAGGCCGTGCTTTCCCAAAGGAAGCGCGGCTTATTCTCGTTCATCAACAGGCGTAAAAGGGCTTATGGCTGGACGAATTCCACGCGCATTTATCAATGACTTATTAGCAAGAACCGATATCATTGATTTGATCGATGTTAGGGTGCCTTTGAAAAAGAAAGGTAAAAATCATCAAGCGTGCTGTCCTTTTCATAACGAAAAAACCCCTTCATTCACGGTTAATGGCGACAAACAGTTTTACCATTGCTTCGGTTGCGGGGCACATGGCAATGCCATTGATTTTTTGATGAATTATGACCGATTAGACTTTGTCGAATCCATCGAAGAACTGGCAACCCTGCACGGGCTGGAAGTGCCCTACGAAGCAGGCTCCGGTGGCGGTCAAATTGAACGTCACCAAAGGCAAAATCTTTACCAGTTGATGGATAAGCTCAACAGCTTCTATCAGCATTCACTGAATAGCCCCGGCGCGCGATCAGCCCGGCAATATTTGAACCAACGCGGGCTCAGTGAAGAGATCATTCAACGTTTCGCTATCGGCTTCGCCCCAAATGGGTGGGATAATGTCCTGACAAAATTTGCCCACAATGGGGAAGAGCAGAAGCAGTTAAGCGATGCCGGTATGCTGGTCACGAATGATCAAGGCCAGACTTATGACCGTTTCCGTGGGCGGGTGATGTTCCCTATCCGCGATCGTCGTGGGCGCGTGATTGCCTTCGGCGGCAGAGTGCTGGGCGATGCTCTGCCCAAGTACCTGAACTCGCCGGAAACAGACATTTTCCATAAGGGCCGCCAGCTATATGGTCTTTATGAAGCTCAGCAAAACCACAAATCGCTGACAAGGTTGTTGGTGGTTGAAGGTTATATGGATGTGGTTGCGCTGGCCCAATTTGGCATTGACTATGCCGTGGCTTCGCTGGGCACATCCACAACGGCCGAACATGTTCAATTGCTTTTCAGGACAACCGATAATGTTATCTGTTGTTACGACGGTGACCGTGCGGGTCGTGACGCTGCATGGCGGACACTGGAAACTGCGCTGCCTTACCTGAATGATGGCCGCCAATTACGTTTTATGTTCTTGCCGGATGGCGAAGATCCTGATTCACTGGTTCGCAAAGAAGGGCGGGAAGCATTCGAGCAGCGGATGGAAAAGGCATTAACCTTATCTGCATTTTTGTTCGAGTCACTATTGCCACAGGTTGATTTAAGTAACCCGGAAGGAACGACTAAGCTCAGTTCGCTGGCCATGCCGCTAATCAGTAAAATCCCAGGGGAAACACTGCGACTTTACCTGCTGCAAGAGCTTGGAAACTTGTTAGGTACGCCTGATACGACACAATTGGAACGATTTCTGGCAAAACTTGTCAAAAAAGATACCAATACTTATCAGGCGCTAAAACTGAAACCAACAACAATGCGCATATTGATCGCATTGCTGGTGCAGAACCCGCATTTAGCGACACTAGTTCCCCCATTACAGGGAATGTTTTCTACCCAGATAGCAGGATTGCCATTATTCATAGAGCTTGTCGACACGTGCCTTGCTCAACCGGGTCTAACCACAGGGCAACTGTTGGAGCAATACCGCGATAATAAATATGCTAAACAGCTTGAAAAACTCGCTGCCTGGAACGATATACAGATAGAAGAGATTGCTGAAAAAACTTTTGGCGATGCACTTAACCATCTTTTCGCGTCAGCACTTGATGAACGTTTTAATTTTCTGATGGCCAAAGAGAGAACGGAAGGCCTGACACCAGAAGAACGTAAAGAAGTCTGGCTGATTTCTGAATCCAGCGCGAGGAAATAAGAATCTGTTTCAGCAAGGCTATATTACTTCAAGATGATATGAGTTTGTTGAAAACAACGCGCGATAAAAATATAGCTTGGTGAAACAGGTTCTAAACCAAAACCTAAAATCACAGACACAGAATTCACGGCTTAACTGCCGCATTATGTAGGGTGGATACCCCTACAATTGCCGCAATTGAGGGCAGCGGCAATACAATGAAAACGCCCCTAAATACTATTGTTGGCATATTTGTTTCGCCGACCGACACCAACCAATACTCTGAAGTGTGGATACCGTCTTATGGAGCAAAACCCGCAGTCACAGCTAAAGCTACTTGTCACCCGAGGTAAGGAGCAAGGCTATCTGACCTATGCTGAGGTCAATGACCATCTGCCGGAAGATATCGTCGATTCTGATCAGATAGAAGATATCATCCAAATGATCAATGACATGGGCATCCAGGTGATGGAAGAAGCACCTGATGCCGATGATCTCATGTTGGCAGAAAACACAAACGACACAGATGAAGACGCTGCGGAA
This sequence comes from Xenorhabdus sp. PR6a, assembly GCF_028599065.1. Classification (NCBI taxonomy): domain Bacteria; kingdom Pseudomonadati; phylum Pseudomonadota; class Gammaproteobacteria; order Enterobacterales; family Morganellaceae; genus Xenorhabdus; species Xenorhabdus sp. PR6a. Next base: position 149,512 of record NZ_JAQRFJ010000001.1, read on the forward strand.
GCGGCTGCACAAGTGTTATCGAGTGTCGAGTCAGAAATCGGCCGTACCACCGATCCGGTTCGCATGTACATGCGTGAAATGGGTACGGTTGAGCTCTTGACTCGCGAAGGTGAGATTGACATTGCAAAGCGCATTGAAGATGGCATCAACCAAGTGCAGTGCTCCGTTGCTGAATACCCTGAAGCGATTACTTACCTGCTGGAACAGTTCGACCGTGTTGAATCTGGCGAGAGCCGCCTGTCCGATTTGATCACGGGTTTCGTTGATCCTAACGCAGAAGAAGATCTGACACCTTCAGCCACACACGTTGGCTCAGAACTTCCTCAGGAAGAGCTTGATGACGAAGATGACGAGGATGAAGAGAGTGAAGATGATTCTGACAGCGAAGATGATAACAGCATCGATCCAGAACTCGCTCGCCAGAAATTTTGCGAACTGCGTGAACAATATGAACTGACACGTCAGGCGATCAAGGCTTATGGTCGCAGCCATCCCAATACCGCGGCAGAAATATTGACTTTATCTGAAGTATTCAAACAGTTCCGTCTGGTACCAAAACAGTTTGATCATCTGGTCAACAACATGCGTTCCATGATGGATCGCGTCCGTCTTCAAGAGCGTCAAATCATGAAGATGTGTGTTGAGCAGTGCAAGATGCCGAAGAAAAACTTCATCACCCTATTTTCTGGCAATGAAACCACCGACACTTGGTTCACCGCGGCAAAAGCCATGAACAAGCCGTGGTCTGACAAATTGCTGGAAGTTGAAGAAGAAGTTATGCGTAGCCTGCAAAAGTTACGCCAGATTGAAGAAGAAACCGGCCTGACCATTGAACAAGTCAAAGATATCAACCGTCGCATGTCAATCGGTGAAGCGAAAGCCCGCCGTGCGAAAAAAGAGATGGTTGAAGCCAACCTGCGTCTGGTTATTTCGATTGCGAAGAAATATACCAACCGTGGTCTGCAATTCCTTGATTTAATTCAGGAAGGTAATATCGGTTTGATGAAAGCGGTTGATAAATTTGAATACCGCCGTGGTTACAAATTCTCAACTTACGCGACATGGTGGATCCGTCAGGCGATCACACGTTCTATCGCGGATCAGGCACGTACCATCCGTATTCCGGTACACATGATTGAAACCATCAACAAACTCAACCGTATTTCCCGCCAGATGTTGCAGGAAATGGGGCGTGAACCTTCACCGGAAGAGCTGGCAGAGCGCATGTTGATGCCGGAAGACAAGATCCGCAAGGTACTGAAAATTGCCAAAGAGCCAATCTCCATGGAAACCCCTGTGGGTGATGATGAAGATTCACATCTGGGCGATTTCATCGAGGATACCACGCTTGAACTGCCGCTGGATTCAGCAACGTCAGAAAGCCTGCGTTCAGCAACCCACGATGTGCTGGCGGGTCTGACTGCACGTGAAGCGAAAGTTCTGCGTATGCGTTTTGGTATCGATATGAACACTGACCATACGCTGGAAGAAGTGGGTAAACAATTTGACGTCACCCGCGAGCGTATTCGCCAGATCGAAGCAAAAGCACTACGTAAACTGCGCCATCCAAGCCGTTCCGAAGTATTGCGCAGCTTCCTTGATGACTAATCAACGAATTTGCTGATAAATCTGAAAAGCGTCTGTTTCGGCAGGCGCTTTTTTATTATTGGCGGATAAATGATTGATATTCAAACAATGGCGCAAACCCAATGCGCCGATACAATCCATCACCCTCGCTGGAGGCATCCAAATAGCACGCCGTTGCACCCTGCTGCTTGGCTTCATTCAACACATCATTGATCAAAGCCGCCGCATATCCCCTTCTCTGTTGCTCCACCACGGTACTAATCTCATCAAGACGAACCAGATTATCTAACCTTGACAAAGTTAAAGCGCAGACTGGCTGGCTATCGACATACAAAGCGTAATGTTGCAGATCTTTTCCTGCATCCAAAGCCGCCTGATGACATTTTTGGTATTGCCCGGAAATAGCATCACCGGTCTCAAATGCACTTTCTATCGGGATTGCCCAATTATCCAAACAGTGGTCAACACGCCGAATTTCGTATTTCAGGGCGGGTACCGCGTTCATTTGCCAATTCACCAAATCAAGCTGCATAGCCGTAGTGATGCTATCGGCATCAAACGTAAACCCAGCCTGCTGGATCACCGCCAAAATTTGGCTATTGGGTTCTACGGTGACAATCGAAAAAGGGACATAGGTTTTCTCATCCAGCAATCGAATCCCTCTTTGTAGATCCTCTGCCGTTTGATCATTAACATCAATTATCAATAAAAAGTTCAATGCGTGCGTTTCAACGCCTGTCACATAAGCCCGAACACGTTGACTGATAGGCAGGGACATTTGGCTAATCGATGAGAAAAAGTGATCCTCTATTTGGTGATGGGCATAAACAGCGGCTGATAAAGGGGATTTTTTCATGTTGATTTACCAAAATATTTTTATAAAAAACAAAACTGTACTAATAGGATCTCATTGGTCAGATTATGGACAAAGCACAGTAAACAATCAGAAATATTTATTATAAAAGCAGCTCACATCACTAAAAAAGTATTCAGATGACTTCCTACAGGCTAAAAAGCGTTAAAAGAGACTCATTATTGTATATAAAACACGCATATGAATTTGGGGGGCTAGACCTAAGACCAAACTGTACCGTATAATCTCCCCACTTCACTGGCCCCTTAGCTCAGTGGTTAGAGCAGGCGACTCATAATCGCTTGGTCGCTGGTTCAAGTCCAGCAGGGGCCACCAGAATTATCAAGGGGTTGCATCAAAAGTGCGACCCCTTATTTTTTTCTAGGATACCCATAGGATACCTTCTGGCAGTAGCGTGAGGTATAACCGATTAACACCGCTACGGTAATGAAGCGTTCATGTATTTCCCTCTGTGACTCTTATCACATTCCCTAAACATTAAGACGCCTAGATAAATAACAAGCAGATTAATGATTATTCCAGCAGCTTGTCGCGCACTTTACGCTCAATGGGTTGACCATACGAATCAAAATAGCGGCTAGGCCAGATTTCTGAGGGATGTATTTCGAGATAGTTAGCGATAATCCATTCGCCTTTAGGCCACGGGCGAGAGAGGGTATTTGCTAATGTTGATGAACTGAGTCCCGCTTCACGAGAAACAGCCGCCAAGGTTGTACCGCGCTTACGTAATGCAGCAATAATATCGGCTTGATGCCAATCATTTCTAACGTTATTCATTCTTGCTACCCCTTCCATTAATTAAAATTGATGGTGGCGATTCAAGCAAGGTCATCACAACTGGGAGCTACCTTCCAGCGAGGCCGAAGCCTCCCTCACCTGAACCGCCATTGAAAAGGCGATAGCAGACACACTGGTAGAAACTTCCTACCAGTGGATAGCTCTTTACAAGGGTGATGATCCTTGACCATTGGATTTTGCCAATGGCGGGAGTACTTTAACGAATTGTTTTATCGGGTTCAATAAGCGAATCAGTAAAACCGATTAACTTTTTGCGTTAAATTTCATTAAAAATACTAAAGCTCTGCTAACATTGCCCATTGTTGCACTTAATGAAATATTTCGATTATTCTTTTGGAATCATTCTTAGAGCATCATTACGTGACTCTCTGTAAACATTCCCAAGAGTCATGCTCTGCGAAGCAGCGTATTTTACAGCAGACCCAGCACCATCAATGTATTTTAATATACGCTGTCTGGCTGCGTAGGCAGGATTTATTCTGCTATCGATATCAAGCCACCATTTTCTTCCATATTTTTTAATTATTTTTTCCTTTATTCTTTGGAAGTATTCTTTTCTATCAGCACCATCATAAGAAGCCAATAAACTAGCCCAGATCATTTTTTTATGAATGGATAGTGGGTTATATTCCCGTTGAATTAATTCCTCTCTTACATCCGGATGTAAGAGTAAACTACCATCAGCGATTTTACGTTTTATCCACAAACGCTTAGCAAACTCGTAGACATGCTCTTTATCTTCTTTCTCTAATCTCAGTGTATGAGAAGGCCAACTTTCAAGGTTATCTATAAGAGATAACTTTTTTATTAAATCTTGATGCTCCTCAGTGCCGTTCCTGCCATACATGTTTTTTATCCTTTTTTCACTGAATGAAACCTTCATTTTTCAATATATTCCGTAGTTACACCAGTAAATTTACATAGCCGCTTTATTTTATAGTGACGTATTACGCATAATACTCCAATATTCTAATCATTTTATTTCATTCATC